>DATEGZ010000135.1:0-3085 GCA_035279905.1 Vicinamibacterales bacterium | reverse complement strand
CCGGCCCGCGAGTTCCGGCCGATCGCGCTGCTCGACCGACGCGTAGAACGCGTCCATGTCGACGTGGAGGATGCGGCGGAGCATGGGAAAGTTAGAAGTTTGAAGTCTGAAGTTCGAAGTTCGGACTAAGAAAGTATGATCCAAGCCATGAGTCGCGCCATCCGGTTTCTTCCGCTCGTGCTCGCCCCGGTGACCCTGTTGGCCGCCCAGCAGCGCGGCGCCCAGCCGGCGGCGCCGCCGTCTCCGGTCACGATCGCCAGGGAAACGCACCTCAAGAACGTGAAGCAGCTGACCAACGGCGGCGAAAACGCGGAAGCGTATTTCTCGTTCGACGGCCAGCGGCTGAGCTTTCAAAGCACGCGCGGCAGCCACGGCTGCGATCAGATCTACACCATGAAGATCGACGGGTCCGATCTGCACTTGATCAGCGGCGACAAGGGCCGCACGACGTGCAGCTTCTACTACCCGGACGGCAAACATCTGCTCTACGCGTCCACGCACCTGGGCGGCGCGCCGTGCCCGCCGCCGCCGAGCATGGCGCAGGGCTACGTCTGGGCCGTCTACGACACGTACGACATCTTCCGCACGGATCCTGACGGATCGAATCCCGTCCGCTTGACCAGCACGCCGGGCTACGACGCTGAGGCGACGATCGCCAAAGACGGCCGCGTCGTGTTCACGAGCGTTCGTGACGGCGACATGGAGATCTACTCGATGAACGGCGACGGCACGGACGTCCGCCGGCTCACGAATCTGCCCGGCCCGGACGGCGGCGCGTTTTTCTCACCGGACGGATCGCAGATCGTCTTCCGCGGCTATCATCCGCCCGCGGGTCCGGAGCTCGACGATTTCAACAAGCTGCTCAAGCTCGCGCTGTGGCGGCCGACGTCGCTCGAGATCTTCGTGATGAACCGCGACGGCAGCAATCTGCGCCAGGTCACGCACTTCGGCAAGGCAAACTGGGCGCCCTACTGGACGCCCGACGGCAAGCGCATTATCTTTGCGTCGAACATGAAGGATCCGGCGCAGCGGAACTTCGACTTGTTCCTCGTGAACCTGGACGGAACCGGGCTCGAACAGGTGACGTATAACGAGACATTCGACGGTTTCCCGATGTTCTCGCCGGACGGAAAGAAGCTGGTCTTCGCGTCGAACCGGCACGATCAAACGGGCACCGAAACGAACATCTTCATCGCCGACTGGCAGAACTGAGGCACGTATGGATACGTCCGTGAGCATTGGGCCCGAGGAACGCGGCCTGGCCGCGATCACGCACCTGTCGGGTCTCGCCGGCTACATCATCCCGTTCGGCGGCGTGCTCGTGCCGATCATCATCTGGATCGTGAAGAAAGACTCCGCGATCATCTCGAGCATCGCGAAGCAGGCGATCCTGCTCAACGTGATTGCGTTTCTGATGATCTTCGTCCTGGTGGCGATCGCGCTCACGATCATCCTCATCCCGGTCGCGATTATCGGCGGCATCGTGCTCTTCCTCGGCGCGATCGCTCTGCCGATCATCGGCGCCGTCAAGGCGAACGACGGCATCTACTACAAGTACCCGATGGTCGGGATCATGCCGATGCCGACGCTGAAGCAGGCCTAGTCAGTCCGCAGCGCCTTTACCGGATCCACGCTCATCGCGCGGCGAGCCGGCCACCAGCTGGCCGCCGCCGCGACCGCGAGCAGGACCGCGACCGCAATCGTGAACGTCGCCGGATCGCCCGGCGTCACGCCGAAGAGCTGCGACGACAAGCCGCGCGCGCTCCAGGCCGCGATCACCCCGCCCACCACGCAGCCGCAGACCGCGGGGATGAGCGACTCGCGCACCACGAGCGCGCGGACGCGGGCGGGCGCGGCGCCGAGCGCCATGCGGATGCCGATCTCACGCGTCCGCTGCGCCACGAGCACCGAGAGCACCGCAAACGTGCCGAACGCCGCAAGCAGCAGGCCGAGCGCGCCGAAGATCGTCGCGCAGACCACGCCGAATCGCGGCCGCGAGAGCTGGTGATCGACGTACTGGCTCGCCGGCCCGAGCGCGACCATCGCCAGCCGCGGATCGAGATCGTGGACGACGCGCCGCGCGCCGGCGACGAGCGCCGCGGGATCGCCCGCCGTCCGCGTGACCACCGTCATCGTCGTCCACGTGTTGCTGCTGTAGGGCTGAAAGACCTCGGGATTCGGATTCGTCGTGAGCCGCTCGTGATGGAGATCGCCCACCACACCCACGATCGTGAGCCACGGCATCTTGTCGGGCGGATCGCCGGCCTGGCCGAATTTCACGCGGCGGCCGACGACGTTCCCCGGTCCCCACATCGTCTCGGCCGCGCGCTCGTTGATCACGACCGTGTTCAGATCCGACGGCGCGTCGGAAAACAGCCGGCCCTGCCGCAGCGGCACGCCGAACGCCGTGAAGTACCCTGACGTCGCCGCCCGGAATCCCAGGCCAATCTGCGCGATCGAGCCGTCCTCGCGCTCGTAGAGGAACGACCCGCCGGTGTTGTTGAGGCCGCCGAGCGGCAGGCTCGAGACGATGCCCGAGGCTTCCGCGCCGGGCAGGGCGGCGAGCTTCGTCGTGAGATCGGCGAAGAACGCCGCGCGCGGCGCGCTGCCGTCGTACTGCGGGCCGCTCAGCGTCAGCCGGAACTGCAGCGCGTGATTGGCGTCGAACCCCGGATCGACGGACAGCTCGCGAACGAGCGTCTGCGTCAGCAGCGCGGCGCCGACCAGCAGCGGCAGCGCCAGCGCCATCTCGCCGGCCACGAGCCACATCCGCGCGCGCGAGACGTCGAGCCCGGACGATCCCCGCACGTCGCTGAGGCTGCTGGAGAAGCGCGCCCGCGCGACCCGCCACGCCGGCAGCAGCCCGCAGAGCGCGCCGGTCGCGATCGACAGCGCGGCCGCAAAACCCACGACGGTCCAGTCGAGGCGCGTCTGGTCGATGCCCGGCGCGTCGATCGTGCCGTACGCCAGGAACAGCCGCACGCCGGCTTCCGCGAGCGCGAGGCCCGCGAGTCCGCCGAGGACGCCGATGGCGGTGCTCTCGGTGATCAGCTGCATCACCAGGCGGCCGCGCGTCGCGCCGAGC
>DATEGZ010000134.1:0-10565 GCA_035279905.1 Vicinamibacterales bacterium | reverse complement strand
ATGCGCTGCGCGGTGCCGGTGTCGATGTCATCATGATGACGGGAGACGTCGAGGCGGTCGCGAAGGCTGTCGCATCGACGCTTGGGATCAGCACGGTGTTTGCGGACGTGCAACCCGGCGACAAAGCGGCCAGGATCGAGGCGCTCAAACGCGCTGGCAAGCGGGTCGCCATGGTTGGCGACGGCGTGAACGATGCTCCGGCGCTGGCGACAGCGGACCTGGGTATCGCAATCGGCGGCGGCACCGACGTGGCAGTCGAGGCCGGCGACGTGGTGCTCGTGCGCAACGATCCGCGCGACGTGCCGCGCGTCATCGCTTTGAGCCGCGCAAGCTATCGCAAGATGGTGCAGAACCTCTGGTGGGCGGCCGGCTACAACGTGGTTGCCATTCCGCTTGCGGCCGGACTGCTGGCGCCGGTTGGCGTTGTGCTCTCGCCCGCGGTTGGCGCCGCGCTCATGTCGCTCAGCACGGTGATCGTGGCTATCAACGCGCAGTTGCTCCGCGGCGCGACGCTGTGACACCCGGGCGTTGGGCGCCGCGCGGTAAGCACCCGCCACGACGGCGTTTCGCTAACCAGGAGATGATCGGCCTTAAGGCGCACATGCGTCGTCGCGGCATCGGTCGCAGCGCAGTGCGCCGACTCCCTCTCGAGCAATGATCGGCACCATGAGCAACGCGGCAACGGGATCGGCCCACCACCATCCGGCGAGCGCGTTGAGCGCGACTCCGCCGAGCGCGATGGCCGACAAGTAGGCGCACAGCGACGTCTGTCGGGATTCGCTTTGCAGCGTATCGCTTCGCATGGCTCGTGCGACACGCGATTTGGCTCGGGCGAGCATCGGCATCACCACGACGGAAAGTGCGAGTATCGCGATGCCGAGGATGCTGCGGGCAGGTCGTTCGCGAAGCCAGAGCGACTTGGCGCTGTCACCGGTGACGTACAGAGCGAGCGCGAGAAAGGACCAGGCGACGATCCGACGCGTGCGCCGCTCGACCTGATCGCGGCGCGCGGGTGCGACGTCGGCACGCAGGCGCCACTGAGCGGCACCGCTCGCGGTAACTTCGATCACGCTGTCGAAACCAAACCCGACAAGCGCCGCGCTGCCCGTAACGAGACCAGCGACGAGCGCGATGACGGCTTCCATCGTGTTGTAGCCGATGGTGAGATAGTTGAGGAAGAGTCCCCGCCTAACGAGCTCGGCGCGCTCACGCGTCATGCGCACTCCGTTTGCTGAGTGAAGTATCGGCCGAATGGCGCGAGTGGCGGAGGTTCGCCGCGATCCACATGCGTGCGGTCTGCATACGCGCTTCGCAGTTTCACGCCGCTCGCGCGGTTCAGTCAAGGGCGGCTGGACCACCTCACGTTGCGACGCAATCCCGCGCCCAACGAGGCACGACTGCGAGTCCTTGCGTGCGACCCGCTGACAAATGGGGTTTACATGGGCGAGGACGCCGGTGTTCGGGCCCCGCATACAGGATAGTGTCGCCAAGTGTGCGAATTGCCGTTCGACAATCGTCTCCCTGTACGGCAGGTAGTGCCGACCGTCACTTGCGGAGCCGCCTCCATGGCGCCGACTTGGGAGACCCTATGACCAATCGCCTGATCGCGACCGCCCTGCTCGTACTTGCTTCGAGCCGATTCGCCGCTGCACAAACCGGCCCCGCCGCGCCCGCGACGACCGACGTGCCGGTGACGAAGGTCGTCCTCTTCTCTTCCGGCGTCGGCTACTTCGAGCACGCGGGCACCGTGCGCGGCAACAGCGCGACCGAGCTTCGCTTCAAGACGAGCCAGATCAACGACATCCTCAAGTCGCTCGTGCTCCAGGATCAGGATGGCGGGCGAGTCGGCGCGATCACCTATCCGTCGCAGGATCCGTTAGCCAAGACGCTCAAGAGCTTTCAGGTCGACATCACACAGAATCCGAGCCTCGCCCAACTGCTCAATCAGTTGCGCGGCGCGCGCGTCACCATTCAATCCCAGGCCGAAAGGCTCTCCGGCACCATCCTCGGCGTCGAGACACGCGACAAAGGCGGCGAGAAAGGCGAACCTGTCGCGGTCCCCGTGCTCAACCTCCTAACCGGCGCGACGATTCGCGCGGTCGAGCTGCCGTCGATCACCAACCTGACGTTGGACGATCCGCAACTCGAGGAGGAGCTGACGCGCGCGCTCGGCGCTTTGGTGCTGGCGCGCGATCAAGACCAGAAGCCGGTGACGATCACCTTCACCGGCACAGGCGAGCGGCGCGTTCGCATCGGGTATGTGGTCGAGACGCCGGTGTGGAAAACCAGCTACCGCTTGCTCCTCGACGACAAGGCAAAGTTAGGCAAGCTGCAAGGATGGGCCATCGTCGAGAATCAGACCGAGAGCGACTGGAACCACGTCTCGCTCTCACTCGTGAGCGGACGTCCGATCTCCTTCACCATGGATCTCTATCAGCCCCTCTACGCCACTCGGCCTAACGTAGTGCCGGAGATGTACGCCGGCTTGCGCCCGCAGCTGTACGAGGGCGCGACCGCGACGGATAGCGAGCGCGTAGAGATGAAGGCCGGGGCGGCGGGTGGCGCGCTCCAGCGCCGAATCGGCTACGACAAGGACGGCAAACCGCTGCCGCTCAGGCTCGACGCGGTCGTCGTGACCTCGGAGAACGCCGCGCCGCTCGACGCCGCCGCATCGGTCGAGGCGGCCGCGTCGGCCGCACGGTTAGGCGCGCTGTTCCAGTACACCGTCCCCGACGTCACCCTCGCGCGCCAGAAATCCGCCATGCTCCCGATCATCACGGACAGCGCCCAGGTCGCGCGTGTCTCGATCTACAATGAGTCGGCGCTGCGCTCGAATCCCTTGAACGGCGTATTGCTCGAGAACACGACCGGCAAGCACTTGCTCCAAGGTCCGGTCACCGTACTCGACAAGGGCGTGTACGCCGGCGATGCGCGCTTGGACGACGTGCCGCCGGGCCAGGAACGACTGCTGAGCTACGGGATCGATCTCGACATGCTGGTGGACGACACGAAGAACACCCAGACCACCACGCTGCTCACGGCGAAGATCGACAAGGGCGCGCTCATCGTGAGCCGCAAGCTCGTCTCGTCGCAGGAGTACGCCGCCGACAACAAGACGAACAAGGACAAGGTGCTCATCATCGAACGACCCATCCGTTCCGGCTGGAAGCTGGTCGACACGCCGAAGCCGTTCGAGACGACGCCGGATCTGTACCGCTTCAAGGGGACCGCCGTCGCCAACAAGGTCACCGTGCTCACGGTGAACGAGGAGCTGGTGACTAACGAAACGATCATGCTTGCCTCGGCGGGCCTGGACCAACTGGTGTTGTACAGCCGCACCGGGAGCGGCGCCGGCGACGTGCCGCCTAACGTGCGCGACGCGCTCGGCAAAGCGATTCAGCTCAAGCAATCCATCGCCGACGTCGAGGCCGACATCGCCGCGCACACCCAACGCGTGGGCGAGATCACCGCCGAGCAGAACCGGATTCGCGAGAACATGAAGGCGGTGGCGCAGACGACGCCGTACTACAATCGGCTGCTGGCGAAGCTCAACGAGCAGGAGTCGTCGATCGAGAGCCTGCAGCAGGAGCGGGATGCGCTCGTGGCCAAACGGGACTCGTTACGGAAGCAGCTGGACGACTATCTGAGCGGCCTAACGGTCGGGTAAAGCTGCAGTCCGCCGGCATCCCAGTCGCTAAGTTTGGATGATCGGCGAGCTCCCACGCAGGCGATGCTGAATCGACAACGGCGTAGTCGCGAATAAGCAAGTTGCGAAAATCGACGATGCGGCGAAGGATGCTCGTCAATGGTCTTTCCATTGATGACGGCGATCACTCGTCTTGCGGCTTCGCCGACGTCCCAGAGCAGCTTCGCAGGTTCACGCCGCATACAACGTGAGGCGAGACGCGGCCGGCGCAGTAGAACGGGTCTCGTGCGCCGCCGAGCGCTATTGGCTACGCAGCGCGTCTACGGGATCCACGTTTGTAGCGTCTCGTGCCGGCAAGGCCAGCGCTGCCATCGACGTTCCGAGCAGCACAGCCGTAACAACGACGTACGGCAACACGTCGTGGCTGGGAGCTTCGAACAAGAGCGGGTGTACCCAGTGATCGATCGAAAACGCCACAAGCAGTCCTGCAATGAGCCCAAGCACAGTTAGGCGGAGGCCTTGCGCTACCACGAGCCATGCGACATCGCGCCGCAAGCCACCGAGAGCTATGCGTATCCCGAGTTCACGACGACGTGCGGCGACGTTGTGCGAAATGACGCTGTACAATCCGACTCCCGCGAGCAGAATCGTCAGCCCGCCGACAATGCTCAGCAGAACCGCCGCAACGCGCCAGGGACGCACTTGTGCATCGATGACGCCTTCAAACGCCTGCACGTCCGGAAATGGAAGCTTCGCATCGAGTGATTCCAGGACGTGCCGCACTTGTAATATGACTGCGCTGCTGTTCCCTGAGGCGCGGAGGAAGATCGTGCGATCAACCGAAAGGTCAGGCTGCTGCTCGAGCGGCACAAAGTACTGGAGGCTTGCCGGTTCGCTCAACTGATCACGGTGGATATCGGCGACGACGCCGATGACGCGAGTGCACGGGGCAGCGTCCGAGCGCACCTGCAGGCATTGGCCGATCGGACTAACGGAAGGCCACAATGCATGCGCCATGGTGGCATTGACTACAGCCACTCGCTCTGCGCCGGCGCGATCGGCTTGCGAGAAGGCTCGGCCCGCAACGACGTGCATGCCGAGCGTCGCGAAGAAGTCGCTCGTCACTCCATTGATGTATGGGCCATCTGCACCAATGCTCGGTACGCTGTCCAGGCCCGGCACGTGAATGTGCACGACGACCCCCGACACGAACGGCACGGTCTGCCCAACACTCACGCGCTCGACGCCCGAGACGAGGCGCAACTGCTTGACGGCGCGACTCAAGAACTCATCCGCGGCTGGCCGCGAGTAGCCCAGATCGCGTAGATCGACACTGGCCAACAACAGGTGCTGCGCGTCAAACCCGAGATCAATTGATGACGCGCGAAGAAAGCTTCGTACAAAGAGCCCAGCGGTCACGAGCAGACAAAGCGCCAACGCGGTCTGGAGCACCAGAAGAATGGAGCGAAGCTCGAAGCGCGCGAACGGAACGCTAGCCGGGTTACCGGTTAGGCAGCTCGTCAGATTGCGTCGTCGAGCGGCGGATACGGCTGGCGCCGCTGCCGTGAGCAAGCCGGTGAGGCAGATGAGTGCGCCAGCCCATATTACTTGGAGCGCGTCTATGCCGGTCGGCGCCCAGGGCGCGTCGCTCAGCAACGTGGTTTTGATGAGTCCCGCGACGATCTCGGCGACGATCACTCCGATGCCGCCGCCTAAAGCTGCGAGTACCATACTCTCCGCGATGACCTGTCGCGCAAGGTGAGCGCTCGTTCCGCCGAGCGAGATCCGGAGTGCAATTTCGGCGCGACGACGAACATTGCGCGCCAGGTAGAGACTCGTCACGTTCGCGCAGGCGATGGCCAACAGTACTGACGCAACCACGGCGAGCCACATCGTCACTCGATCTGCGGCCGGGCTCTCCGGGCCGGAGGTCCCAATGATCGACCGAATCGATATTGGCATCGCAGCTCGCGTCTCAGGATGACGCGCGCGTTGTGCAATGCTCGCAGCAAGTCCGGCCTGCGATAACGTCGCTCCCGGGCGCAACCGTCCGACCGCCTGCAGCCAGAACGCGTTGGGGTTGAAATCCCATGCGTCGCCGAAGAGCGCGGTGCCGGCTCGGCCTAACGGCAGCCATACATCAGAGACGGATAGGTCCGGACCGCCGAATCCACGCGGTGCAACTCCCACGATTTGATACACGTGGCCATCGAGGAGCAGATTGTGTCCGACGGCTGGACGCGCCACACCGAACTGCTGTCGCCAGAGTTCATAGCTGATGACAGCGACCGGCAACCCGTATGGCGGCTCGTTTTCGCGCGCCTCGATGAACCGACCCAAGAAGGGGCGCACGCCGAGAACATCGAAGTACGTCGGAGACACGTAGCTCGCCGTGACTTGGCGGGCTTCTGTTCCGCCGCCGAGGCTGACGCGGTCAATGAAGAGCGCCGTGATGCCCGTGAAGTCTTTGATGTCGTGCTCGAACTCCTCAAACTGCGGATACGAGATTACTCCAGTGGTAAATTGCGAGCCCTGAGCCGTCGCTCCGGTAACGAACACCCGACCCAGGTCACGCGCGTCGCGGACGCCGGTCGGTTCGCGAAGCACGAGGCGATCAATAAATCCGAACGCGAGCGTGTCCGCGGCCATAGTGAGCGCGAGTGTGAGCACAATGCCGGCGCTGAATGCCGGTGCAAAGCGCAACTGGCGAAACCCGATGCGGACATCGGTGAGAGCGAAGCGGAGCCACGCCGTCGGCCGTCGGAGCACGTCTGCCAACTGTCCGCCCATCTGCAGCCGTTAGGACGTCGAGTGGTGAGTCGTGTCGAATGCTGACGGGGCCGTGTGCAGCCGGATCGCGGTGAGGCGGCCGTTCTCGAAGATCAGCGTGTGCACATGGTAGTTGAATTGATCGACGCGGCCATCCGGCCCGAGCGTCGTTTCAATTGTTAGCGGTAGACCCCACGAGGCGCGCACGGTCGTGTCGGACATGCCAACGCAAATTCTTCGTTGCCGGATCTCGTTGCGGAGTGAATCGCTCAACGAGCGCCAGCTCGTATTCGACAGTGGAATGCGACGTTGAAGTGTGTCCGCACCCGTGACTTTCACGCATGGCGTCTCTTGAATCGCGACGGCGGCGGGGCTGGGAGCGGCAGCGAACGCGGCTAGCGCGACAACCACCGCTGCTTCGATCATCAATAGGGCTCGGTAGCGCATTCTGCAATCACCGTTTGCTTCGCCCACCGACCGCAGCTGGCGCAGTATCGGGGGCAAGTATGCGCGGCTGCTACTGCAATCCTATCTACGTTAGCAGTCTGCGGCTCGTCAATGCAGTGCCTTGGCCACCAATTGGTCGAGCTCGTCGCTGGGAACAGTACCTGGGAACAGGCGATCGTTCACAAGGAACGTAGGTGTTCCGTTGACGCCAAGCTTCTCACCGGCCTTGAGATCGTCATCTACAATGGCAGCGGTGGCACTGTCGCCGACACAGTTGTTGAAAGTCGTAAGGTCACTCACGTTCGCCTGTTCAGCAAACTTTGACCACGGCTTTTTTCCAAGCGAATCTTGTTGGGCGAAGAGAGAGTCGTGGAATGCCTGAAATCTGCCCTGCCTCCTAGCGCACTCGGCGGCGATGGCGGCAGCTCGGGCAAAGGGATGGCCAGCAAGAGGGAAATTGCGATACTCATACGCAATGGAAGATCCCCGTGATGCCCGAACCTTCGCGATTTTTGATTCCAAATCGCGGCAAAATGGACATTGATAGTCTGCGAACACCACGAGAGTCACCCGAGCGTTGGGGGCACCTTCTAGCGCGCCAGACCGTATGAAGGATCGCCATTCAGAGATGCGCTGTGCCGCCGGAGACTGACTCATGGTCGCCGGCCACATTTCCCGCCGCACCGATAGCACTGTGATGACAACGGCGCACAATGCTAGAACGCCTGTCGCTATATTCCCGAGCGACCGAAACTGTCCCGTCGCTGAATCAGACATGGTTATCAGTCCCTGGTCTACGGTCAAATTGGCGTTCCGCTTTCGCCGCAAGTCTTACGCGCACGCGCAGCAGATCCGGCGACGGGCTATCACGATCGTCCGGCCTCGGCGGCGCGCCGTAAGGCGAACGGCGCGTCGCTTAAGGCATGTACCCACTTAGGCAAGTTGGGGCAGCACTCGTCGACCGCTAGGGACAAGTCGCTCCTCCGCAAGCGTAACCACAATTTTGATAGAATCCCTTAGCCAGATCTTGGCAACTCGCCGCACACAGAACACAGCCTGCCTGAGACGGGCAAACCGCGGTACACATCGATAGGCGTTTCGTGGCGGCGCTCGCATTTCCGCCAAGGGTTAGAGTACCGGCCATGATAACCCCGCTTGACAAGAGGACGAGACGAGCTCGGATTCGCATGACGTTAGCTCCATTGGAAAGGTGTGATCTATGCGGATGAAAGGACGGCCTAACTCTTACGCGCTCCTGCAAGAGCCGCTGCAGTCGTAAGTGCAGGTTGTGATGCTTCTGTCGCCCGAGCCCTGACAGCTCGCGCTACAGAGCGCGCATCCGGTCTGAGATGGACAAACCGCCGTGCACATCGCGGCGCGCACGTCGACGTCGCCTCGCAGTTGGGCATTGGCCAAGTGCACCGAACCTAACAAGACGATAATGCTACATAGGAAACTCATCCATAGTTTGCCCATCGGTTTCTCCGTCGTGTCGTAGAACGATGCTTAGAACAGTGGCGCACGTGCTGCTCATTCCCGCTACTGACGAGCCCTCAAGTGGGAAGAGTCGATGTTGTGCAAACTACAACGGCACAAGCCACGCTAAAGCCTTTCGTCTGGGAGGCGCGCAGAATTATGCCCAATGCTCGTTTGATACGGCAAGAGAGATGGCGTCAATGACTAACGGAACGGGGCGAGCGGCTCTACGTAGCGCCACGCATGGATGCGCCTGCTAACAAAGCGTGGTAGCGACGTGATCCCAGAGATGCGTCAATGGTCCGGCGAGCACCGCCGCGTCGTCAACGTAGTCGCACCGGCCCTATCTTGAGTCCAGTCGTTACGTTAGGCGCATACGTACATGCCGGTTCATTCGAACGCTGCTTGGCCAGCTGCCACAACCGGGGCCGCAGCAGGCGAACTCGACCATCTGCCAAGCGAACTCGACCATCGCTAAACTGCCGTGAAGGTTCTTAAGTGTTAGGCAGTTCCAATACACGCCTACGCCGAAGGGCGCTGCGGGCGGTCCCAGGCGCGGTACGTCTAGCAATGTGCGGCTGCGAGGCCGATGGACATCCGGCTACACCGAAGTGCGCTTCAGCATCCAGGTGATTGCCGACAGCGAATCGATGAGCCTTCGTCACCGGCTTCAACCGCGCGGCGATCTCAGGCGCCGCGTCGAAGCGGGCCGAGTAGCGCGGTGAAGGATTTCCGCGCGCATGCTCGAGATCCGTGGCATGCACCCAATAGCTACACCTGGTGGCGGCTGGCGGAAGTCACGAGCGGCCGCGCCACGCGCGCGCGAAGAACGCCACCAGCGAGCTGTCCAACTCCCGGTGCACCGCAACTCGCGAGACGCCGGGCGGATCCACGCAAATATCCGGCACGATGCGCGCGAGCTCCGGCCCGCACGGCGGGAGAAACGAGTAGTGGCCAGCGCCAGCCACGCTCGTGAATTCGCCTAACCGACCCAGGAACCGCTCGAGGTGCGCGACGTTGTCGGGCTCGACGACCACCGAGTCGCTCGTGCCGCGCACGACGAGCAGCGGGGTGCGCGTGTTTGCGACCCGTGTGAGCGCCGCCGAGTCGAACAGGAAGGAAAACGCGGGCGCCCAGAGCGCGACGGCGCGGATGCGCGCGTCGCGGTTAGCCGGCGAGTACCGGCCTAACAGATGGAACCGGCCGCGGAGGCCGCCGGCGCAGTAGAGCGGATCCCGCGGGTGGCGCGCGCAATAGCCCTGCAACAGTTGCACGTTAGGACGGGCGCCCAGCAGCTCCAGTCCCGTGAATCCGCCCGCGGAGTAGCCGAAGAATCCGATGCGGTGTGCGTCGATGCGCGGCGCCCACACCGAATCGGCGAGCAGCCGGTCCAGAAGGCGTGAAATCTGTTCCGGCCGGCCATACAAATAGCGGTCGGTGCCGAGTCCCGAGTGATCGCGAGAGTTGTCGCCGGCGTGCCGAATGGTGGCGACGATGTAGCCGGCGCGCGCGAGCGCTTCGGCCGTGTCCCAGTGGCCGAATTGGTCGCCGCCGGTGCCGTGGGAGATGACGATGAGCGCGCGCGCGGGCGCGGGCGCCCGGGCCGGCACATATGGTCCGCCTAACGCGACGTGCAGCGGCTGCAGCGCGAGCATCGTGTCGCGCGCGGTTCCCGACGTGGGATACCAGATGGCGGCGCGGATCGTGTCGGCGTGCGCGGAATCAACGAACTCGTACGACGCCAGACCCACATTCACGGTGGGCTGCGAAGGACCGGCGGCAATGGCAAGCGCGGCTGCGAGCAGACTGCAAACGACCACGTGACGACCTCCCGTTGCGATGGTGACCCATTGGCGGATTGACCGCCGCACAATCGCGCCAATTCACCCTACGCTGTATAATAGCACGGAGCTTGGAACGCCTCCCAACCGCCCGCTCCGCTTCGCCTTCCAGCACGACGGAACCGATGACCACCGACATGGCTCGCCTTACGGCAACACTCGCCGACCGCTACGTCATACAGCGTGAGCTCGGCGCCGGCGGCATGGCCACCGTGTATTTGGCGCACGACGTCAAACACGACCGCGACGTCGCCGTCAAAGTGCTGCGCCCCGAGCTCGCGGCGGTCATCGGCGCCGAGCGATTCTTAGCCGAGATCAAGACGACGGCGAACTTGCAGCATCCGCACATCCTGCCGCTGTTCGATTCGGGAGAAGCCGACGGATTG
>DATEGZ010000133.1:0-4732 GCA_035279905.1 Vicinamibacterales bacterium | reverse complement strand
GCTGGTGTGCCGCATGAGATTGTCGATCGTGAGCGGCGCGCCGTAGTCGGGGAGCTCGGGAATGTATTTCCGGACTTCGTCGTCGAACGAGAGTTTGTGCTCTTCGGCCAAGAGTGCGATGCTGGCGGCGGCGAACTGCTTGGACGTGGAGCCGATGTCGAACAGCGTGGCGGTGGTGATGGGCACCCGGCGCTCGAGATCGGCCCACCCGTAGCCATGTCCGTAGGCAATGCGCCCATTGCGGAAGACGCCGAGCGCGCAGCCCGGCACGCCGGGTTTGTCGTAGGGTCGGAACACGGCGTCGACCGCCTTGCGTTGGGCGGGATCCAGCGCTGTGGCCCCGGTGCGCGGGGATTGCGCGCCGGCGCCGACGGCCATGCCTAACGCGATGAGCGCGACGACGCACGATCTGGTCACGCGGGTAACATGCGGCGCCGGACGGGCTGGGTCCGAAGGAGTCACGCGTCGTCAGCAGGGCAGCCATGCCGCGGGGCGTCGCGTCGCGATGACGAACCCTGCGACACGCCGTTACCCACCGTGGAGCACTGATCGCATGTCGGCGCGACGCAGAAGCGCACCATTTACGACGTACGCACCGTGCACACGTTCCTGCTCAGACCTCGAGAGCAGGCAAGCCGCAGGCGCGCAGCAAGAGCGAGAGCTGCCCTGCGTGAGGCAAATCGTGGTCGAGCAGGTTCCAGATGACATGTGAGTCCGTCTCTTTGCTCGTCGGGATGTCATCCGTGGCTGCTCCGCACATTACGTGTTCGACGAGGACTTGCCACGTCGCTTCCAGTCCTTGCACAATCTCCGTCGCGGATCGCGGGGCGGCGCCGGCCGCGTCCCACCGGAGTAGTGGGATCAACACGTGGGCTTTCTCGCCGAGCGCGCGGTGCAGATGCAGGGCGCGACCGAAGACGATGTGTTCGGCGATCTCCCCGATGCTGCGATGACCGGGCAGTGGCCGCTGCCGCAGTTGTGCTTCCGTTAGCGGCGCCACGGCACGCGCGAGTGCTTCTTGGTAGCTCAGCCAAGAATCGAAGACACGCGCTTCGGCTATTGCGGCTCGGATCATTGCAACACTCCCACGACACGAAGGGCCTGCCGACAATACTGCGGACATCTCGATTGCCTTCCACTTTCCGCCGCACACGGGAACTTTCGCGGGCGACAACCGGTCGTGCAACTGCAATATCACCCTGAGCAAGAGCATGCATAACGCCCAGTCGCCGAATGCGGGTCCGACACCGTGACGATCACGAACGGAAAGTTCGACGTGCCGATGTCGACGTCGAGCGTGACGCCGGAATGAGTGCGTCGTGCCGCCGGCGGCCAGCTCGAGTTTGCCGACGTCCTTGCGGCGGTCACCGTCGCGGGCATATTCGAGTCGCGCATGTCGGCGTCTGTAACCCTGGACTGGAGCCAACCATCGTGTGCGACGTACAGCGTGCAGCCTCTGCCGGACGCCTCGTCCGCCTGGCGTTCTTTTTCGTTGCGATGGCCTGCGTTGGAGCGCCCGGTGCGCGGGCGCAGGCTGCCGCCGGTGCGGCGGCGCCGGGGCAAGTGTGGTGGATGTGCAGGTTTCAGGACCCGAAAGACCCGGCGAAGCCGGCGCTCGGCAGCCGTATGTACTACGCGCTCTTTCCGGCGGACGCGGGAGCGAATGGGCCTAACGGGATCACCAGCCGCTTCAACGCGTACGTTCAGCAGAAGTATCCGGTCCACGCCGATGTGAGCGCGGGCAAGGGATTCTGCGTGAGAGTCTCCAACGACGCTGCGTCCCGCGAGAACAGCATGAACATGTTCCTCAAGCAGTGGGCAGCGAGCAACATCGAGAGCATCAACACCAACTGGACCAACCAGTAGCCCAGCCCCGGGTAATCGGGCGCGACGTTGGTGACCCAGCCCGGAACCTGCCAACCCAGCCCTGAATCGAGAGAAATCATCGAGTGCTTACCTGCTATGCAGGCAGCAAACTCCATGATGCGCGCGACGAACCGGTGAACACGTTCTCCATCGCCTGCAACATCAGGCCTGTGACACGCGCACGGCGAAACGGTTGCCGGACGTCGTTGTTCGCTCGCGAAGATACCTATCCGTTCGTGCCGGTCGACTCTAGCTTATGTTTGCTCCGTGCAGTTCCACCGGTACCCGGGGACGAACGACATGCGCTACGCGAGAGTATCGAGGCTTCGCAGCTACTTCTGCTCGCTGTCAATTCTTGCGGCGACGATTGCTCCACCGGCACTGCATGCGCAAACGCAGAATACTTCCGCGATCGGTACCAAGGTAACGGTCCGAATACTCGAGCGCGTGAATACGGGGAGCGATCCGGCTGGGAAGCAGTACCACGCGATGATCACCAGGTCGGTCGCGGAGGGAAACGGTGTCGCAATCGCGACCGGCGCGCACGCGACCGTCACGCTCGACAAAAACGGGACGGACTGGGCTGCGCACCTCTCGACCGTCGCGACTAACGGACAGGCGGTTGCGGTCACGAGCAGTTTGGCCAGCGCGACCACCGCCGCGCACAACGACGCGAACGCGATGCACGCGATGGTCGGCGCACTGGGGAATCACGCGCCTGCCCCTGTCTCGGCGATCGCGACCGGCCAGCAAGTCCTCATGCCGCCGGGTACCACGTTGACGTTCCTTCTTGCCGCGTCGCCGGCGCCGAATTCCAGTGCGCCGCCGGCATCCGGCTCGTCGGCTGCCGCCCAACCGGCAGCGAACACGCCAGCACCCGCGCCCGCTCCACCAGCGACGCCCGCTGCTGCCGCAGCGCCCGCATCAGGACAAGGCAGCTGGTACCTCTGCACGTTCTCCGGCTTCACGGCAAGCCGACGGATCGTGTACGTCAGCCCGTATGTCCAGACGGTTGCGTTAGCACAGGCGGTTAACGCCGCGTGGTTCAACTATGTGCGCCAGACCTATCCAGTCGACAAGCTCGGGTCCCAAAAGGCTGACTGTGAGCCTGGCTCCGCGGATCCGCAGACGCGGGCATTTTCCGTGAGCTACGAGGACAAGATGTTGGCGGACGGTAAGACAGACGTCACCAACGTCAACTGGTCCTACGCGCCGGTCGAAGCGGCCACTCACGCAGTGACGGCGGCAGACACAGGGGCCGCGCCGCCGCCGGGAGAGTTTTACGTCTACTGCTATTCCGACCAGTCCGCGCCCACGGTCTACTTCACCGGGATTTTCATAGGCAAACCAGACAGCCGCCGAAACCCACCCGATTTCGGGACGATCGCAAACGCCTACCTGTTGTTCCTCCAGCAGAAGTACTCCTTCAAGACCGCCTCCGGCGCGCAACCGAGGTGTGTTGGTCGGAGAAGCGCTGCGCCGCAAGGTCCGGGAAGCGAGGGGTACTACGAAGACCAATTCAAGAAATCGAACAAGCAGATCGTCGAGACCGGCTGGACGTACGCGAAGTGATCGACTAATGCGCGCCGGCGGCCGCGCGTTGGTGATGGGCACGCGGCCGACCCTTCACTCAGCAGACAGAGTGCGCGCATGACGCGTGATCGCCCCGAGCTCGTTAGGCGGGGACTGCTACTTAACTATCTCACCATCGGTTACAACACGATGGAAGCCGTCATCGCCCTCGTCGCTGGTCTCGTTTCGGGCAGCGCGGCGCTGGTCGGGTTTGGTTTCGACAGCGTGATCGAAGTTACCGCGAGCAGTGCCGCTCAGTGGCGCCTGCGCGCCGACGTCGCGCCCGAGCGGCGCGATCACGTCGAGCGGCGCACGAGGCGGATCGTCGCATGGTGCTTTCTCGCGCTCGCTCTGTACGTCACCGGTGACAGCGCCAAGTCGCTCTGGCTGCGCGAACGACCCGCCCGCAGCATCCTCGGCATCGCGATTCTCGCACTGTCTGTCGTTGTGATGCCGATGCTCGCCCGAGCCAAATCGCGTGTCGCACGAGCCATGCGAAGCGATGCGCTGCAAAGCGAATCCCGACAGACGTCGCTATGCGCCTACCTGTCGGCCATCGCGCTCGGCGGGGTCGCGCTCAATGCGCTCGCCGGATGGTGGTGGGCCGATCCCGTTGCCGCGTTGCTCATGGTACCGATCATTGCTCGAGAGGGAGTCGGCGCATTGCGCTGCGACCGATGCCGCGACGACGCATGTGCGCCTTAAGGCCGATCATCTCCTGGTTAGCGAAACGCCGTCGTGGCGGGTGCTTACCTCGCGGTTCCGACGTACGGGTGTCACAGCGTCGCGCCGCGGAGCAACTGCGCGTTGATGGCCACGATCACGGTGCTGAGCGACATGAGCGCGGCGCCAACCGCGGGCGAGAGCACAATGCCAACCGACGCCAGCAGTCCGGCCGCAAGCGGAATGGCAACCACGTTGTAGCCGGCCGCCCACCAGAGGTTCTGCACCATCTTGCGATAGCTTGCGCGGCTCAACGCGATGACGCGCGGCACGTCGCGCGGATCGTTGCGCACGAGCACCACGTCGCCGGCCTCGACCGCCACATCGGTGCCGCCCCCGATTGCGATACCCACGTTCGCTGTCGCCAGCGCCGGAGCATCGTTCACGCCGTCGCCAACCATGGCGACCCGCTTGCCAGCGCGTTTGAGCACCTCGATCCTGGCCGCTTTGTCGCCGGGTTGCACGTCCGCAAACACCGTGCTGATCCCAAGCGTCGATGCGACAGCCTTCGCGACCGCCTCGACGTCTCCCGTCATCATGATGACATCGACACCGGCACCGCGCAGCGCAT
>DATEGZ010000132.1:0-13039 GCA_035279905.1 Vicinamibacterales bacterium | reverse complement strand
GCGGGGCCGGCGGGGCCGGCGGGGCCGGCAGGACCAGCGGGACCGGCAGGGCCAGTCAGGCCACGTCCGCCGACGGGGCCGATCCCCCCTCCTTGACCGGCGGGACCGGGGAACCCATCTCTGTTCCATTCCAGTAACGTTTCTCGTCGCCCGCACCGCTCATCCCCGTGGAGGATGCGCACGACCCCGGTTTTGTCATCCACACAGGCGCGGATGATTGTGTGACCCGAGGTAGCGAGAAACGTAACACCACTGGCCAGAACCATGCCTGCCACACTGCCGACGAGAAGGGAGCGACTCCCCGACCTCATGACCGTCCTCCAGTCCTGCGACCATTGATAGCTTCCAGGCGCGATTTCAAAAACCGCATGCTCGGCCTGTCGTTGGCCTAAAGTGCAGGATTCATTCCGGTCCGAACCACAAAGCCGTAATCGCCGCGACAAGGCCGGGGGTTACAAAGCGGAGCGCGGCGCTCGTGTAGACGTTCGACAGAAGGGGCAGAAATCACAAGACTGTCGTCATTGGGTCATTGGGTCATTGGGTCATTGGGCCATTGGGTCATTGGGTCATTGGGCTATTGGGGCGGCTTGCCTCGACGCGTCGGTTTCTTACGATTCGGTGGGCGACGTTCTTCCGGAGGGCGGGCGAGCGCGGTTTGCAACGAGGCACCGAAGATCCTCGACCGTTCGATCGACTCCCCAAGGATAGCGGCCAGCTCCGGCGCTTCAAATCCGCCGTGACGAAGATAGCGGGCCCAGTACTGGCACTCATCGGCCTCCTCGAGCACCTTGCCGATTCGCGCGATGAACTCTTCATGAGATCTGGCGACGCAAACGCTGCAATAGCCAGAGCCGACTGCGGCCGAGGCTCTTGTCAGCTGCCGGGCCGCGTCCTGTGTATCGACGTCGTGAAGGTACGACCTGCAGAAACGTCGTGTACGTTTGCCAAAAATCTGCGTCCGCTCTCGTGTTCCTGCGGCGTCATTCCGTGGGCTCTTGCACGCACGGTGCCGCGGACAGCGTGCGAATCCGCACGAAAGCGAGACCTGCCTGGAAGAAACCGCACCGTTTGCGGCTAGGGCGCGCGCAGTTTTTTCAATCGCCCAATGACCCAATCGCCCAATGACCCAATCGCCCAATGACCCGATGACCCGAGTACACTCGCCCCTGTGTCCGTCCTCGTCCGTGCCGCAACGCCGTCCGATGCGCCGGCCGTCACCGTGATCTACAACCTTGGCATCGCGGGTCACGCCGCGACGTTCGAGACGACGCCGCGATCGGTGGCGGATCTCGAGCGCCGCCTGGCCGACGTCGAGCGCTATCCGGTGGTCGTGGCCGATGCCGGTCCGTCAGGCGTCGTGGGCTGGGCCGGGCTGAGCGAATATCGTCCGCGCGCCTGCTACCGGGGCATCGCCGAGTTCTCGGTGTACGTCTCGCCGGACTGGCACGGCCGCGGCGTGGGCCGGCAACTGATGGAGCGTCTGATTGCGGAGGCGGCCGATCGCGGATTCTGGAAGCTCGTCTCGCGCGTCTTCACGTTCAACGAGGCGAGCCGGGCGTTGTGCCGGGCGGTCGGGTTTCGCGAGGTCGGGATCTACGAGCGCCACGGCTACCTCGACGGCGCCTGGCGCGACGTCGTCGTGGTGGAGCGGCTGATTCCCACCAACCAGCCGCCGGACGGGCCGGACACCGGGGGGAAGTCGGGCCATTGAGCTATTGGAGGCCGTCATGATCCGTCGCCTGCTACTTGTGTTGGCGTTGATCGGCCTGGGATGGGCAGTCGGGCACGCGCAAACGCGACCGAGCCCGGACTTTGAACTGAGCGTGACAATGACGAGGGACGGCAAGGCCACAATCGAGTGCGTCCGCGGATGCGGCTTGCAGTGGATTGAGCGGATCGTGCCTGACCGCGCTGGCGCACAGCCGAGCTTTACTTACGGCTGTTCGAACGCCTGGGACAAGTTGCCGAACGGATGCCCTTCCGGGCGCCTCGGCGGATGGCTCACCAGGTAAACCTTCACTGCGGCTATCGGGCTCATGACCAGCAGGCTCGCGATGGCCCAATGGCCCAATGGCCCAATGGCCCAATGGCCCAATGACCCAATGACCCAATGGCTCAATGGCCCAATGACCCAATAGCCCAATGACACAATGACGCAAATGAGACTGATCTCATTTCCGTGATAGGATCCTTCCCGTGTCGGCGCACGCTGTTCCGCTCAGTGATCTTCAGCCAGGCTCGGTGGCGAGATTCCATGACGCCCGGCTCGACGCGGAATCGCGCGATTGGCTCCAGGCCCTCGGGCTGACACCCAACTGCCAGGTCCGCCTCTGCCAGGCGGGCGAGCCCTGCATCGTTGAAGTTCGAACCACGCGAATTGGACTAGCGAGGGCCGTGGCCAGCGGCATCTACGTGATTCCCGTATCGCGCGATACGGCGTAACCATGCCGCAGCTGGCGGCGCCTCCCTCCGAACCCGTCAGTCGACCCCCGTCGGCCCTTCAGCGCGTCGCGCTCGTCGGCAATCCGAACACCGGCAAGACCACCGTCTTCAACCGGCTGTGCGGCGCCCGCGCGAAGACGGCGAATTTTCCCGGCACGACCGCCGCAACGCGCGTGGGCCGCAGCACGCTCGGCACGCAGATCGTCGAAGTGATCGATCTGCCGGGTGTCTACCAGCTCCATCTCGACGCGCCCGAAACACGAATCGTCCGCGATCTGCTCGCCGGCCGGACCAAACACGCGCGGCCGGACGCGGTCATCGTGCTGGCCGACGCGTCCAACCTCGCGCGCAACCTGATCCTGGTGGGCGAGTTGATCGCGGCCCGCATGCCGATCGTCGTCTGTCTCAACATGACGGACGTCGCGGCGAAACGCCAGACGGCCGTCGACGCGATCGCGCTTGGCGCGCGTCTGGGCGCGATCGTCGTGCCGACCGTCGCGTCGAAGGGCATCGGCATGGAGGCGCTGCGTCAGGCGATTGCCGGCACGCTCGCCAAGTCGTCGCCCGAGTGGCCCGCGGACGTGCCGGCACCCGACGCAAGTTTCCAGGACATCGCGGCGTGGGCCGATCGCGTGATGCAGGCGACGGTCAAGGGCGCCGCGAGCGTGGGCGATCCGCGGACGGAACGGCTCGATCGCGTGCTCACGCATCCGGTCACCGGCACGCTCGTCTTCATCGCCGTGATGGGCGGGCTCTTCTGGACGCTCTTTGCGCTCGCCACCGTGCCGATGGATCTGATCGAGACGATCTTCACGGGCCTCGGATCGCTCGTGCGTCAGTATCTGCCGTCCGGTCCGCTGCGCGATCTCATGACGGACGGGATCATCGGCGGGATCGCGGGCACGGTCGTGTTCCTGCCGCAGATCATGTTGCTGTTCTTTCTGATCAGCCTGCTCGAGGACACGGGCTACCTGGCGCGCGCGGCGTTCGTGAACAACCGGTTCTTCCGCCGGTTCGGCCTGCCGGGCCAGGCGTTCGTGCCGCTCCTGTCCGCCCACGCGTGCGCCGTGCCCGCGATCATGAGCACCCGTCTGATTCCCAGCCGGCGCGACCGGCTCGCAACGATCCTCGTGCTGCCGTTCATGAGCTGCTCGGCGCGCCTGCCCGTGTACGTCCTGCTCACGAGCTTGCTCTTTGCCGGACGGCCCGCGCTGGCGGGGCTGATGTTTGCCGCGTGCTACGTGCTCGGCGCGGCCGCCGCGTTTGTGACCGCCGCCGTGTTCGGACGCACTGTGCTCCGCGGACGCGCGCGGCCGATGGTGCTGGAGCTGCCGGGCTACAAGTGGCCGTCAATCCCCAACGCGCTCGTCACCGCGCGCGATCAGGGTCTCGCGTTTCTGCAGACCGCCGGCACGATCATCTTCGCCATCTGCGTCGTGATGTGGTGGCTGAGCGCGTATCCGCGCAGCGAACCACCGGCCGAAGCCGTCGTCCTGCGCGCGCAGGCCGCGGCCCCGGGCGTCTCGGTTGACGCTGCCCAAACGCTCACCGATCGAGCCGACGCGCTCGAAGCCGAAGCGCGGCAGGCCCACAGCTTCGCGGGCCGCCTGGGCCGCGTGGTGCAGCCAGTCTTCGCGCCGCTCGGCTACGACTGGCAGCTCACTGACGGCGTGCTCACGAGCTTCGTGGCGCGTGAGGTCTTCGTGTCCACGATGTCCGTCCTGGCCGGCGCCGGCACGCACGCGAGCGACGCCGGTCTGCTCGAGCGCATCCGGACGATGAAGCGCGACGACGGCTCGCCGGTCTTCACGCGCGCGACCGCGGCGAGCGCGCTCGTGTTTTTCGTGCTCGCCATGCAGTGCCTCGCGACGCTCACGATGACCAGGCGCGAGACGGGCGGCCTCCGCTACGCGGCCATCCAGTTCCTGTACATGTCCGGCCTGGCCTACGTCGCCGCCCTGATCGTCTACCAGGGCCTGCGGCTCGTTGGAGTACACTGAGGCTGATCGTGATCCAGCAGATTCTCGTCGGCCTCGTGGTCCTCGGCGCGGCGGCGTTCGTCGTGCGCCGGGTCGTTGACGCGGTGCGCCCGAAGGCCGAGCCGCCGGGCTGCGACGCCTGCGCCATGCACGAGTCGATCGACCCCCCGCCCACGTCTCGGTAACCCCGCTCCTTCCCGCCGTCCAGTCGCGCGGAAAGTCGCGCGCACAGTAAGATCGCAATCATGACGATTCGTGCCGTGTGGCTGGGGAGTGCGGTGGCGATGGTGGCGATGACGATGCTGGGATGCGCGGGCGGCGGCGGGAACACGGCGCCCAAAGGGCCGCTGCCCGGATCCGGAGACGCGGCGTTCAAGCAGATCGCGACCGAGATCCTCGAGGATCTCTTCAAGCGCCACCCGACGCAGGCGACCGACCTCGGCATCCACAAGTACGACGCGCAACTCGACGACTACTCGGCGGCCGCGGTGAAAGCCGAATCGGACGCGGCGCGCGCCTTCAAGACGCGGCTCCAGGCCGTCGATCCGGCGTCGCTGTCGCTCGATCAACAGCTCGATCGCGAGCAGTTGCTTCGCGCGGCGGACAACACCGTGCTGCAGAACGACGTCATCCGGCACTGGGCCAAGGATCCCGACCTCTATCCGACAGGCATCACGAACACGGCTTACGTGATGATCAAGCGCGGCTTCGCGCCGGCCGACGTGCGGCTGAAGGCGCTCATCGCGCGCGAGCAGGGCATGCCCGGGGTGCTCGCCGAGGCGCGCAAGAACCTCGACAATCCGCCGAAGATCTTCACGGAAATCGCGCTCGAGCAGATCGACAACAACGTCAGCTTCTTCACCAACGACGTGCCCGCGGCGTTCAAGGACGTCACCGACAAGGCGCTCCTCGCGGACTTCAAAAAGAGCAACGACGCGGTGATTGCGGCGCTCAAGTCCTACAAGACGTACCTGCAGAAAGAGATCCTGCCGAAGTCGAACGGCGACTTCGCGCTCGGCGCTGACACGTACGCGAAGGCGCTGGCCGCGCAGGAAATGGTCGAACTGCCGCTCGATCGGCTGATGCAGATCGCCGAGAGCGATCGCGTCAAGAACGAGGACGCGTTCCAGGCGACCGCGAAGGAAATCGACGCGGCCAAGCCCGCTGACGTCGCGCTCGGCGCGCTCCAGCTCGACCACCCGGCGGCGAGCGCCCTGCTCAAGACGACGCAGGACACGCTGGACTCGCTGCGGCAGTTCATCGTGGACCACCACATCATCACGATTCCGCCGTCCGATCCGGCGCGCGTCAAGGAAACGCCGCCGTTCATGCGCTCGACGACGACCGCCTCGATGGACACGCCGGGGCCGTTCGAGACGGCGAAGCTCGACGGCTTCTACAACATGACCCTGCCCGATCCGCGGATGCCGAAAGCCGCGCAGGACGACTACATGCGGGGCTGGTATTACGCGTCCATCGTGAACGTCTCCGTGCACGAGGTCTATCCGGGCCATTACGTCCAGTTCCTGTACGCGAAGAGCTTCCCGACCGACGTGCGCAAGGTGTTCGGCGCCGCGACCAACAGCGAGGGGTGGGCGCACTACTGTGAACAGATGATGCTCGATGAGGGCTTCCACGCCGGCGAGCCGAAGTACCGGCTGGCGCAGCTGCAGGACGCGCTCCTGCGCAACGTCCGGTTCATCGTCGGCATCAAGATGCACACGCAGGGCATGACGGTCGAAGAGGCGACGAAGCTCTTCGAGACGCAGGGCCACCAGCCGCACCAGGTCGCGATCGAGGAAGCCAAGCGCGGCGCGGGCGATCCGCTCTACGGCTACTACACGATGGGCAAGCTGATGCTGCTGAAGCTGCGCGACGACTACAAGGCGAAGCAGGGCGCGGCCTACACGCTGCAGGGCTTCCACGACACGTTCATCAAGCTCGGGCCGCTGCCGATGCCGCTCATCCGGCGCGCGATGCTGGGCGAAACTGGACAGCTGTTCTAGAACGTACGCGTTCGAACATGCGATGACTCGTCGCGCGATCGTCACGCGCGATCGCGCTCGTCACTGATTCGAGATTGTCCGTCGCGATTCGGTGCGTCTCGTCACATTTCACTCAACCTGATCGATCGTCGCTCCGTCATAGGAGCCATGACGATCGTGATCGTAGCGTTCTCGCTGCTCACGATGCAGTCGCCGCAGTCAGCGGCGATTGTCCCGCCACCGCACGTGCGCCCACAGGGCGTGCGCTCAGAAGACATCCTCAAGGACGCGATCAAGCGTTCGCCGACGGTCGCCGGTCTCGTCAAGGTGATCGAGCGATCGCCGATCATCGTCTTCATCGAGCTGGCCTACGACCGCGAGGACCTCGGGCGGACGACCATTCTTGCCGCGAACGACATCGCCAGGCTCCTGCACGTCCAGCTCAACGGCAAGCTCTCGGCGGATCGGCTCGTCGAGGTGCTCGGCCACGAACTGACGCACGCCATCGAGATCCTCCGCGAGCCGGAGGTGCGCGACGATTCCAGCCTGGCGCGCGTCTTCACGCGCGTCGGATTCGAGATGGAACGCGGCCATTTCGAGACCGATGCCGCCCAGCAGGCCGAGCTGCAAGTGCATACCGAGCTCACGATGGAGCGGGCGGCGCGTCGCGGCAAGGGGAAGAAACCGTTATCATCGTAAGAGATGTCTTTCGGTCGGTTTACACACGCGATCCTCGCGGTCGTCGTGTCAGCCGCTGTGACGCTGGCGGCTCAACCTCAAACACCCAAGCCGTGGGACGAAATCCCGCTGACCGTGCCAATCGTGCACAAGGCGATGGCCTACGTTCCGAAGCATCCGGTGTCGAGCGTCTTCCTCTTCATCAGCGGTGACGGCGGCTGGGAGCTCGGCGTCATCGACATGGCCCGGCGCATCATGCCCAAGGCCATCGTCATCGGCATTTCATATCCGGCGCTCAAGACCGCCCAGGGCGTCGGCACGCAGTGTTGGCAACCGGCAGGATCGCTCGAAGAAATCGCGCACGCCGCGGAGAAGGCGCTGAAGCTGCCGGACTACTACCCGCCGATTCTCCTCGGCTACTCGTCGGGCGCGACGGCGGTGTATGCGGGACTGGCGGGCGCGCCGCCGCAGACGTTCTCCGGCGGACTCAGCATGGGTTTCTGCCCCGATCTGCCGTCGCTCCGGCCGGTGTGCAACGCGGACAACTTCAAGCCGACGTTCGACGCGAAGAAGAACACGGCGTGGCTGCCGAAGGTCGCGTCGGTGCCGAAGGACTGGTTCGTGCTCAACGGCATTCAGGATCAGGTGTGCCTGCCGCCGGACATGCACGCGTTCCTCGACGACATGAAGAACGTGCACTTCATCGAGGTGCCCGGCACCGGGCACGGCTTCAGCCGGCCGATTCGCTGGGGCCAGCCGTTCGATGAGGCCGTGGACGAGCTGGTCAAGATTGCGACGCGTCCGGCCAAGGCCGCGGCGCCCACCCCGCCGGCCGCGCGCGAGCTCGAGCAACGCCTGGGCGCGCTGTCGCTGCCGCTCGAGTACCGGTGGGCCGAGCAGCCGCGCGCGTCCGTCATTTTTCTCTCGGGCGACGGCGGCTGGGCGACGATCGACGAGCGGCTGGCGACGTATCTCGCCGCGCACGGCGTGAGCGTCGTGGGCTTGAGCTCGCTGCGGTATTTCTGGAACGAGAAGACGCCCGCGCAGACGGGCGCGGACGTGCGGAAGATCTCGGACGTGCTCGCCGATGCGGGCGTGCCGCAGTTCGTCGGCGGCTACTCCTTCGGTGCGGAGGTCACGCCGTTCGCGCTCGAGACGTGGCCGGCTGCGGATCGCCGCCGCATCAAGGGCGAGATGCTGATCGCGCCGGGCGAGACGGCGTCGTTCGAGATCAGCACGCTCGACTGGGTGCGCCGCGCGAAAGAGACGCCACGGCGCGTCGCCGATGCAGTCGGCCGCGTCGGCGTGCCGACGTTCTGCCTCGCGGGCCAGACCGAAGATCCGCACGACACGGCCTGCGACGACCTCGGCAAGAACGCGACCGCCGTGCGTTTGCCGGGATCACATCATTTCAACGGGAAGTACGACGACGTGGGAAAGGCGGTTCTTACGTTTATTGAACAGCACTTGTCGGACCAGGTTCGTTAGGTTCGTTGGGTTCGTTGGGTTCACGACAGCGTGACGGCGTCCCGCTTTTGAACCTAACGAACCCAACGAACCCAACGAACCTATCTCTTGAGAATTCCCCCGTAACCTCCCGCGATCAGCGTCGACACGTCCCGGAGTACGCGCGGAAGATCGAGTACACCCGGATAGGCGAGGTATCTCGGTTCCCAGACCGGGTGGAACTTCTCCTTGTAGGCGCGCAATCCCTGGAAGTTGTAGAACGGCTGACCGAAGCGGTAGAGGTAGCTCGCGATCTTCACGCGCACCGGCGCGAGCGCGGTGGGTTCGAGGCCGGAGAGCGGCGCCATGCCGAGGTTGAACCAGTCGTAGCCTTCGGCCTTGCCCCACAACATCAGATAGATGAAGAGGCCCTCCATGGCGTTCTTGGGCGCGGCCGCCGTGTGGCGCATGAGATCGACCGACAACTCGACCTTGTTCGGCCCGGGCCAGATGTTCGCGAACGCCTCGATGCGGCCCGCGACTTCGAGCACCGCGAGCGGAAAGCGCGCGAGATACCCTTCGTCGAAGAAGCCGAGCGAGAAGCCCTTCTCGGACACGCCCTTCATCTTCAACCACTCGTCGGAGACCGTGCGAAGTGCCGGCAGCAGCGCGGGCACGTCGCATGCCGGCACGATGCGGATCGACGCGCCGTCGGCTTCGAGGCGGTTGTAGGTGAAGCGCATCTTCTTGCGCGCGCCGCCCTCGAGCGAAAAGGTCGAGAGCGGCACGAGCGCTTCTTCACCCGCCTTGGCGAACGCGAGGCCCACGTCGGCGTAGTGGTGCAGATAGTCCTTGCGCACCTGATAGAACACCGGCACGCCGTCGGCATCGTCGACGCGCTCGAGGAAGCGGCGGATCAGGATCGGCACCGCGCGCGGCGGGCCCACCGGATCGTGGAGCGCGACCCACGTGCGTCCACGGAGCGCGTACATCAGGAACGCAGACCGATCGTCGGTCCAGATGAGGCCCTTGTCGCCGAGGTAGGCGAGGTAGGGCGAACTCGATTTCTGCGTCGCGATGACACGCGCGACGTCGGTCATGTCCGCGGCCGTGGGCGGCGGCACGATGGGCGTCGCCGGCCGCAGGAGCTGGCGCACGCCGACGGCGAGCAGGACGACCGCGACGCCGACGATCGCGCGCAAGGCGCGCGGCGCTTCGGCGCGGAACGAGTAGCGCCAGAAGAACTCGTTCGAGTACTGCACGTTGCGGAACGCGAACACGCCGAGGACGACCGAGGCCGCCACGACGAGCAGCACGCCGGTGAACCAGATCGGCGAGAACGCCTCGAAGAGGGTGGCGCGCCGATCGTATTCGTGCCGCGCGGCCAGCACGAGAATCAGCAGCAGGCTGAGCAGCGTGGCCTCTTCGTAGTCTCCGCCTTTCAGCAGCGAGGCCGCGATGCCGAGTCCGAGGCCGATGACGGTCAGCGTCCACGCCGCGTCCACGCGCCGGGCGAGCGCCTGCGAGATCAGGAGCAGGCCGAGGCCGATCAGGCTGCCGAGAAAATGGGAGAGCTCGATCACGGGGTCGGGCAGAAACTGCGCGAGGAAGGCGAGTCGCCCGGTGGCCGCCGGCGTCGCGCCGGAAAACAGCAGCACGGCGCCCGCGATGAACGTAAACGTGGCGATGAGCTTCGGCGCGACCGTGATCGTGAATTCGCCCACCACCATGCCCCATTGCCGCATCGCGTGGCGCCGCTGGTAGTACTCGTCGAAGACGAGCACGACGAGCGCGAGCAGGAAGGGCAGCAGGTAGTAGATGACGCGAAACGCGAGCAGGGCGGAGAAGAGCGAGGCCTTCGGCAGCGAGTCGCTCATCAGCAGGAGCATGCCGCCTTCGAAAATGCCGAGACCGCCGGGGACGTTGGTGATGAGGCCGAGCACCTGCGCCGCGACGAACGCGCCGACGGTTTCCGCGAACGGCGGGCGCGGCCCGGGGATCAGCACCCAGAAGACCGCGACTGCCAGTCCCCAGTCCACGATAGACAAGGCGAATTGCGCAGCGGCGAGCCGCGGCGTCGGCAGCGTGAACTCGATGCCGAAGATCCGCATCGGCCCGCGCGCGACGATGGTCGCGACCGCATAGGCGATGGACACGCCAAGGAACGTCACGCCGAGCGGCACCGCCAGGCGGTGGATGTCGAGCGGATGCAGGTCGAGCGACGCGAGGCCCGACGGCGGACTGGCGAGCAGGCTCCAGCCGCCGAGCACGAGCAAACCCAGCCAGAACGTGCCCGAGTAGAAGACGACGATCCGCGAGATGTCGGCGGCCGAAAGGCCCCAGCGCGAGTAAAAGCGATACCGCGCGGCGGTGCCCGAGAGCACCGCGAAGCCGACGCTGTTGGCGATCGCGTAGCCGACGAACGAGGCCATCGTGATCTGCCAGCGCGGAATCGCGCGCCCCACGTACAGGAAGGCCAGCTGGTCATAGCCGGTGAGCACCGCGTAGTTCACCGCGGTGAGCAAGAGCGCCAGCGCGACGGCGCCGTGGGGCAGCCTCCGCACCGAGTCCACCACGTCGGCGAACGTCAGTTCCTTGAGCTCGAGATGAAGGACGTAGAGCGCAGCCAGAAACAGGATGGCTCCCACGACCGGTGCGAGACGGAAACGCGGCGCGCCCATACGGGCTGCCCACCATCATAAGCGGGCATAGTCCCGTGGGGCATCCGAGGTGCGTTACGGCCGTGTCACGGGCGGGCGCCACAGCGTGCGCGCGCCGAGGTGGTTCCGCCGGAACCCGGCGGCCTCGTCGATGCGGGCGAGCGCGGGGGGCAGCGCGACGTCGAAGTGCCATTCGCCGGCGATCGCGCCGGACGGACGAAGCGCCTCGACCCAGGCGTCCCACCACGGGGCGGCGCTCCGCGCGAGCGGCTCGATGACCAGCAGCGTGCACGACGCGGCCGGCGGCGTCGAGAGGGTGTCCAGGAGCTCATCGCGATCGGCTGGCGCGAGCTCGTTGACGCTCCAGGCGAAGAGGAAGGCGGCGCGGTCCGCGCCGCGCGCCCGGCAGGCGCGGCCGGTGGCGTCGACGAGATCGCCGCGCCGGGTCTTTGCGCGCAGACCGAGCGTTCGCCAGGTCCACGCAGCCTCCGTCAGCGCCCAGCCGGCTTCATCGATTCCGGTGATGTCGAGAGGGCGCGCGAACTCGAGCGCCCACGCGGCGGACGCGGCGCCGGTGCCGCAGCCAAGATCGACGACGCGATCGATCGCGTCCTCGCGTGCGGCGCCGACCGCGCGCACGGCCTCGCGCGTCGTCAGAAAGTGGAGCGGAGCGTAGTAAGCGGCGAAGGCGGCGCGTTTGCCGGCGGAATCGAGCGGCGAGCGATCGGCGAGACCGGCGCGTCGCTCCACGTAGCGCGCCGAGAGCGCGCGCACGGCCTTCAGGAATTCGGCGGACGTGAGGTTCGCGCGGTGACGCGTCTCGAGCGCGGCGATCCAGTCGTCGACGAGCGCCACGTCAGGTCCGGGCGTCGGCCGCGAGGCGCGCCTGCGTGTAGCGCGACGCCAGCGGATGGCCGAGGAGCGGCTGGATCGCGCGAGACGCGGCGACGACGCGATCGAGATCGACGCCTGTGTGGTGGCCGAGACCGTGCAGCAGGTAGAGAAGATCTTCGGTCGCGAGGTTGCCGGAGGCGCCCGGCGCGTACGGGCAGCCGCCGAGGCCGCCCGCCGAGGAGTCGAACGTCCGGATGCCGAAGTCGAGTGAGGCCAGCACGTTGGCGAGCGCGGTGCCGCGCGTGTCGTGGAAGTGCATCGCGAGCCGGTCCGGCGGGATCGACTGGGTGAGCGCGGCGAGCACCCGTCGGACCTGGCCGGGGTGCGCGATGCCGATCGTGTCGGAGACGGCGACCTCGTACGCGCCGAGATCGAGCAAACGCTGGGTCAGCGCGACGACGCGATCGACCGGGACGTCGCCCTCGAACGGGCAGCCGAACGCCGTCGACAGATACGCGCGCACGCGCAGGTCCGCGGCGAGTGCCGCGCGCGCGACATCAGCGTACGTCTCGAGCGAGGCGTCGATCGACTGGTTGATGTTGCGGCGGCTGAACGTTTCCGACGCGGCGGCGAAAACGCCGACGTCGGTGACGCGGGCGGCGAGCGCGCGCTCGAGGCCCTGGAGGTTGGGGACGAGCGCCGCGTAACGCGTGCCGGGGCGGCGCCGGATGCCGGCGAACACCTCGGCGGCGTCCGCCATCTGCGGCACCCACTTCGGGCTGACGAACGCAGAGACTTCGATGACGGCGAGACCGGCGTCGCTCAGCCGATCGACAAACGCGATCTTGTCCGCGGTCGCGATGCTGGCGCGCTCATTCTGGAGCCCGTCGCGCGGGGCGACTTCGTAGGGGACGGGGCTTTTTTCCACAGGGTGCGCCAATGAGGTGCCGGAGGTCCCACGGGCGTTCGCCCAAGGACCTCCGGCACCCTTGGCGCGCACCCTGTGGAAAAAAGC
>DATEGZ010000131.1:0-16226 GCA_035279905.1 Vicinamibacterales bacterium | reverse complement strand
CTCGCGGGGCTTGCCGCCGCGGTCGGCGCCGGGATCTCGCCGGTGTTTCTCGGCGCGGCCGCCGGCGTGATTTGCGCGGCGTTTGCCTGGCAGTCGATCTCCCTTGATCTGCTCGACGGCGTGCTGCTGGCCGGCATCGTTGCGGCCGGCGCCATGGCCCTGGCCGCCGGCCCGCCCGGCCCCGCGACGCTGACGCGCGCCGGCATCGCCTTCATGGGCCCGCTCTACGTCGGCCTGCCGCTGGGCGCGATCGCGTCGATTCGGATCATGGCCGGCGCGCCCGCGGTGTTCTGGCTGCTGCTGGTCGTGGCGGTCAGTGACTCCGCGCAGTACTACACCGGCCGCGCGATCGGGCGGCGCAAGCTGGCGCCCGCGGTCAGTCCGGCCAAGACGGTGGAAGGCGCGATCGGCGGGCTCGTCGCGGCGACGATCGCGGGCGCGCTGGCCGGTCCGCGCCTGGTCAACGTCATCCCGCTCACCCTGGCGACGGGCGCCGCCGCGGGACTCTTCGTCGCGGCGTTCGGCATCCTCGGCGATCTCTTCGAGTCGCTCCTCAAACGCAGCGCCGGCGTGAAGGACAGCTCGTCGCTGATTCCCGGCCACGGCGGCGTGCTCGATCGAATCGACAGCTATCTGTTCGCCGCGCCGTGCTACTACGTCGTGTTGAGGTGGCTGGTGTGAAGCGCGTCGCGATTCTCGGATCGACGGGATCGATCGGGCGCAGCGCGCTCGCCGTCGTCGACGCGCACGCGGACCGCCTGGGCGTCACGGCGCTTGCCGCCGGCGAAAACGCCGCGCTCCTCGCCGAGCAGGTGGAGAAGTATCGGCCGGCGATCGTCGGTGTCGGGACCGACGCCGCGCGCGAGGAGCTCGAGCGGCGGCTCGACAGGAGTCGGCGGCCGCTCCTGGTCGCCGTGGGACCGGCGGGGATGCTGGCTGTCGCGACTCACGAGCACGCCGATCTCGTCCTGTGCGCGTCGTCGGGCACGGCCGGCCTCGAAGCGGCGCTCGCGGCGATCGATGCCGGCAAGACGCTGGCGCTCGCCAACAAAGAAGTGCTGGTGATGGCCGGCGCGCTGATGGTCGAGGCCGCGCGGCGCCGCGGCGTGATGATCCTGCCCGTCGACAGCGAGCACAACGCGATCCACCAGTGCCTGCACGGGCGGCCGCTCGATCAGGTGCGCCGGCTGATTCTCACGGCCTCGGGCGGGCCGTTCCGGTCGCTGGACGCCGCCGCGCTCGCGCGCGTGACGCCGGAGGACGCGCTCCGGCATCCCACCTGGCAGATGGGACGGAAGATCACGATCGATTCGGCCACGCTGATGAACAAGGGTCTCGAAGTGATCGAGGCGCACTGGCTCTTCGAGGCGGCCCCAAGCGCGATCGACGTCGTCATCCACCCGCAGTCGGTCGTGCACTCGATGGTGGAGCTGTCGGACGGATCGATCATCGCGCAGCTCGGCGTCACCGACATGCGGCTGCCGATTCAGTACGCGTTTTCGTATCCGGAGCGGTGGGGAATGACGCTCGCGCCGCTCGACGTCGCGCGGCTCGGCTCGCTGGAGTTCGGCGCGCCCGATCTCGCGCGATTCCGCTGTCTGGCGCTCGCCTTCGATGCGCTCGAGCACGGCCGCGCGTGGCCGATCGTGCTGAACGCGGCCAACGAGGTCGCTGTCGAGGCGTTTCTGGCCGGCCGGCTGCGCTTCCCGGACATTCCCCGAGTGATTGAGGCCGCGCTGGCCGACGCCGATCGCGAGACGTCCCCGCCGCACGCGCTCGCCGAGGTCCGGCAGGCCGACGCCTGGGCCCGGACGCATACGGCCCGAACTGTCAGTACGCTACCATCGTCCTAGTCAATATCGGCGGCGCCGCGCCGCCAGCAGGTGCTTGTGGTCACACTTCTCGCGTTCCTGTTCGTCCTCGGCGTGCTCATCTTCGTGCACGAGCTCGGGCATTTCCTGATGGCGCGCGCGCACGGCGTCCGGGTGCTGCGGTTCTCGCTCGGCTTCGATCCGAAGATCTTCAAGTTCACGCGCGGTGGCACGGAGTACAGCATCGGCATCATCCCGCTCGGCGGCTTCGTCAAGCTCGCGGGCGAGACGGTCGAGGACGAGCGCACGGGCGCGCCGGACGAATTCCTGTCGAAGAGCAAGTGGGTGCGGTTCCAGGTGTATCTGGCCGGGCCGGTGATGAACCTGCTGCTCGCCTTCGTCGTGCTCGCGTTCGTGCTGATGAAGGGCGCGGACGTGCCGCTGTACCAGTCGTCGCCGGCCGTGGTCGGCACGGTCAAAGCGGGGAGTCCCGCGGACCTCGCGGGCATCAAGCCCGGCGACCGCATCGTGAGCATCGACGGGCGCGACGTCCCGACGTGGGACGCGCTCGACCTCGAGGTCACGCCGAAGGCCAATCACGCCCTCTCCGTCGGGGTCGAGCGGCGGGGCGAGCGGCTGACGCTCCAGATCACGCCGGAGGCCGTCAGCAAGTACGAGCTCGGCGATCTCGGCGTGGGTCCGGTGCTCCGGCCGCAGTTCATGGTGGTCGATCCGGACCGGCCCGCGCAACGCGCGGGGATCCAGCGCGGCGACGTCGTCCTTGCCCTCGACGGACAGCGTGGCATCGCTCAGCCGGAGCTGATCAAGAGGATCCAGAAGAGCGCGGACACACCGCTCACGTTCACGATCGAGCGCAACGGCGAGACGCAGGACATCACGGTCACGCCCGACAAGGCGGGCCTGATTGGCGTCCAGATCAGCTCGGCCGAAATGAAGCGCGTCGATCCGACGGTGCTCCAGGCGTTCGCGCTCAGCGCGCAGCAGAATTGGGACAGCACGAAAGCGATCGGCCGGACGCTGACGGGACTGCTGAAGCGCGAGCTGCCGGTCAAGCAGCTGATGGGCCCGGTCGCGATCGCCGAGCTCTCCGGCAGCGCGGCCCAACTCGGGATGGTCGCGCTGTTTCAGTTCATGTCGATGATCAGCCTCAACCTCGGGCTGGTGAACCTGCTGCCGGTGCCCGTCCTCGACGGCGGCCACATCGCGATTCTCGCGGTCGAAGGCGTCACGCGCCGCGACCTCAGCGTGCGCATCAAGGAGCGCATTCTGCTCGCGGGCGCGGCGCTGATCATTTTGCTGATGGTGACCGTGATCTACAACGACGTGATGAGGCTGTTTCGGTAGGCTGCAGGTTCGACGAGTTCGACCGGGTTCGACGGGTTCCGCTGGTTCGCCGGACGCCGTCGCTGCGCACGTGAACCCGCGGAACCTGTCGAACTCGTAGAACCCGCCGAACCCGGTCTATTTCTTCCTCAAGATCGGGTAGGTTTTTGCCTCCGACCCTAAGCTGTCATCGAGATAATTCCACGCCGTGACCCCGTCATCCGACGTCGGCGCCAGCAAATAGAACGCCAGCCGCGCGAGCGGCTGGTTCATCGGCACGACCCAGGCGCCGGCGGGCACGGTGACATCGGGCGCCGCCGCCCAGGTGCCGTCGATCGATCGCAGCCCATGCGCGCCCGTGTCGATCGAGTTGGTGGCCTGCCGCTGCGTGTTGCTCGTGATCGTGAACTGTTCGACGCCGCGCACAGGCGCCGTGATCGGGTGCATCTGGATGCCGTGCAGCCCGAGCAGGGCGAGGGTCTTCGTGGCGCTGGCCGGCACGTAGTACTCGTGCGGCACATCTTCGGTCTTGCTCGGCTCGAACCACAGCATGTCGATCATCTTCTCTTCGTGGACGACGTCCTTGCGGCGGTTCATGATCGCGCCGTTGACGGGATTCTTCTCGTCTTCGTTCTCGCCGGTGAGCACGGTGATCACGCCGCCGCGCTTGAACTGCGCGCGCGTGCCCTGCTGCGTGCCGACGATCGATTCCTTGTCCGCCGCCTCGACGGCCTTCTTGATCCGATCGATGTTGCCGTTCGCGAAGTTGAGGGCCTCTTCGACGAAGTAGTTGGTGGCCTTGATGCGGTCTTCGAACGTCGCGTACGCGTACGCCTCGCTCAGGAGCCCGAAGCGATTGCGCATGCCGACGTAGTTGTTGTGGTACCGCGGCACGTGCTCGAACGTGTTCCACGCGCGCATCTGGCCCGCCTGCGGCTGGCCCGTGACGATGTCCGGCGTCGGTACCGCGCCGGTGACCGCGCCACCGGCTCCCCGGCCCGCCCCGGCTGCGCCAGCTCCGCCAGCGGCGCCCGCAGCTCCAGCGGCGCCAGCTGCTCCGGGCGCACCGCCGCGATCCCCGCCGCGTCCGCGTCCGCCGCCGCCGGGTCCGCCGTAGTAGAACGTTTCCCAGCCGTACTTCGACTTGATGTTCTTCGTGACGAATGGGAACCACTCGTCTTTCATGATCTTCATGATCTGGTCGCTCGTGTCCGGATTGAGCGGCGGGGCATAGGTGAGGTAGTAGCCCTCCGCCGATCCGTCCGAGGTGTGCAGATCGAAGCCCACCTGCGGGTCGTAGTCGTTCCAGAGCTTCGCGAACGCGCGTCCTTCCGGCGTCTCGAGCTTCATGAAGTCGCGGTTGATGTTCAGGTTCTGGCCGTTCGCGCGCGTGCCCTGGCCGTTGATCGGGCCGTTCTGCCGGCCGCGGTTGTTGAGCGCGAACTTCTCGTTGCCGTCGGCGTTGAAGATCGGTGTGACGAGCAGCACCATGTTGCGCAGCCAGTCGGCGTGCTCGCCCATCGCGAGCTGCCGCAGCAGAATCTGCGCGGACTCCTTGCCCTCGACCTCGCCCGCGTGGATGTTCGCCTGGATGTGCACGCGCAGCTTGCCGCTGCCTTTCACCGACGCCGGGCTCGCGTCTTTGAGGCCCGTGCCGACGACGGCCATCGGCATCGGCCGGCCTTCGTACGTCGTGCCGTACGTCGTGTACAACACGAGCGGCGACGCGTCGTCGACGGCCTTCATGAACTTGACGACGTCGTCGTACGTCGACGTCGACTTGAAGCCGGAAGCCTCGGCGGTGGTCTTCAGGTTCGCGAGCGATGACGTCTGTTGCGCGCGGCCGGAAACGACGAGCGCCGCAGTGAGGACGGCAATCAACACGAGCTTGCGAGGCATGACCGGTTCTCCTTCGCGGGCGATCCTACCATCAGTGTCATAATGACCGGCCCGTGGGAGTATGCCGGCGCGTGCGGTTCGTGGCGCTCCTCGTCGGCGCCGCGTGGAGTGCCGGCTGTGGCGGGCAAGCACCTCCACCAGTTACCTCCGCCGCGCGGCCCTCGATTCTCCTCGTCACGCTCGACACCACGCGGTACGACGCAATCGGCCCTGACGCCTCCGGCATCGAGACCCCCGCGTACAACCGACTCGTCGCCCGCGGACGCCGGTACCTGCAGGCGTACGCGACCGTGCCCGAGACGCTGCCGTCGCACACGTCGATGATGACGGGCCTCTATCCAGCCGGGCACGGCCTCCACGAAAACGCCCGGTACGCGCCGGCCGATCGGCCGGTGCTCGCCGAACGGCTCCATCAGGCGGGATACCGGACGGCAGCGTTCGTGTCGGCGTTCGCGCTCGCAAAGCGGTTCGGCCTCGGGCGAGGTTTCGATCGCTACGACGACGAGGATCCGCCGGGGCAGGCGGAGCGATCGTCGAAGGCCACGACCGACGCGGCGCTCGGCGAGCTCGGGGCGCCGCTCGCGCGGCCGCTGTTCCTGTGGGTGCACTACTACGATCCGCACGCGCCCTACGCGCCGCCCGAGCCCTATCGCACGAAGTACGCGAGCACGCCGTACCTCGGCGAGGTGGCGGCGATGGACGAGCAGCTTGGCCGGTTGATCCAGACGTTCGATCGCGTGGTCACCGGACCGTCCGCGATCGTCGTCGTCGCGGATCACGGCGAGGGACTTGGCGATCACGGCGAAGCGCAGCACGGCACGCTGCTGTATCAACCGACGATCCACGTGCCGCTCGTGGTGATCGGCCCGCGCGTCGCCGCGGGCGTCGAGGCGGCGCCCGTCAGCACGCGCCGCATCTACGACACGGTGCTCGACTGGGCGGGCATCGACGCGCCCAACAGCCTGCTCAAGTCGTCGACCGACGTGACGCTGGCGGAAGCGATGAAGCCGTTTCTCGAGTACGGCTGGCAGCCGCAGGTGATGAGCGTCGACGGCAAGTACAAGGCGATCCTCACGGGCACCATGGAGATCTACGACCTCGCCGCCGATCCTGGTGAGACGCGCGACCTTCGTCAGGAGGCCGCGATTGCTCAGCCCGTGCGCGCGGCGCTCGAGAGCTATCCGATTCCGTCGCCCGAGTCGGCGCGCGCGTCGGCCGCGCTCACCGACGAGGCGAAACGGAAGCTGGCGACGCTCGGCTACATCGGGGCGACGTCCGCGCCGGTCGTGAGAAAAGATGCCCCGCGACCCGTGGATATGCGGCGGATCTTTCCGCTGCTCGATCAAGCCGCCGGTCTCTTTGCCGCGGGCAAGTACGCCGAGGCCGCGCCGCTGCTCGAGAAGATCCTCGTCGATGATCCGCACAACCTCGACGCCGCGCTGCGCGCCGCGACGGCCTACTCGTCGCTCGGCCAGGACGCGCGCGCCGTGGCGATGTTCCAGAAGGCGGCCGAGATCGCGCCGAAGTCATCGGACGTCAAGACGTACCTCGCCCTGCACTACGCGCGCGGCAAGGACTGGCCCCGCGCGGTGCCGCTGCTCGAACAGGTCGTTGCCGAGTCGCCGGATCGGCTGCCCGCGCTCGAGGCGCTGGCCACGATTCGCGTGCGCCAGGGCCGGATCGACGACGCCTTGGCGCTGCGTCAAAAGATCTACGCGCAGCGGGATCCCACGCCAGGCGAACTGGTCGAGCTCGGGTCGATGGCGATGGACCTCGGCCAGACGCCGGTCGCGACGAAAGCGTTCGAGCAGGCACGCGCGCAGCAGGGCGCCGCGTTCGCGCACGACCTCGAGCTGGGCGTCCTCTATCTGGCGGACCGGCAATTCGAGAAGGCGCGCGACGCGCTCGACCGCGTGCCGCAGGCGACTCCGGGTTATCCGATGGCGCTCTTCAAGCGCGCGCAGGTGAGCGTGCTCCTCCACGAGCCCGACGCCGCGGCGCGCATCGCGCTGGCGCGTCAGAAGGCCGATGCGACGACGCGCGAGCTCATCGCGAAGGAGCGGCTGTTTCAGAACGTGAAATGAAAGAAGGGCCCGGCGATCGCGCCGGGCCCTTGTGTCACGAACGAGCGCGTCTAGTACTGCAATCTGAACGCGATCTGCAGACGCCTCGGATCCCAGTAGTTCTGAGGCTGCGAGAACAACGAGTTGTTGGCGCTCTGCTGGATGTTGTAGCCCGTCTGGCTGTTCCCCAGGTTGAACAGATCGAACGCGATCTGCGCGTTGAACCGGTGCTGCAGCGGGATGTTCTGCGTGTAGTTCAGGTCGAGCTGGAAGTGCCCGTCCGTCCGCCGCGATCCCGCAGGCTCAGCGTAACGAATCGTGTCGGACGTCGACGTGCCGATGAGGGGGTCGTACACGTGGCGATTCCACGATTCCCACGGCGTGCCCGACTCGGCGATCAGGTACGCGCCTGCCGACCCGTGCCAGTTGAACACGTACGACCCGTAGAGCTTGAACACGTTCGGCCGGTCGCCGTGCAGGTCACCGGTCTTCATGTCCCACAGCTGACGGCCGGCACCGTCACCGATGTTCGACGACCCGATGAAGATATTCGAGTCGTTCACGGTCGACGAGCCGTCCTGGTCGAAGTTGCCGTAGTAGTGGCTCCAGGTGTACGACCCGCGGAAGAAGACCCGGCCGCCGTGGTACTCGGCTTCCACCGTGGCCTCCGTGTACTTCGTGAACGCGCCGTCGAGGTCCGCGATCACGTAAGCGGCTTGACGACTGGCCGCGTTGGACGTGCTGCCTAGCTGCAGCAATTGGTCCGCCAGGTTGGCGATGTAGGGCGCCTGCGGAATACCTGCCGGCGGATTAAAGGCCAGGCGCGCGGTGTTGTTCGTGTCCTCCCAGTAGTGGCTGCCCTTGCGGTAGCGTCCGTAGAGTCTGCCGGTCCAGCGATCCTTGAACTGCCGCGCCGTGCCGTACAGGATCTCGTTGATCGTCCGAGGCGTCAGGTCCGGGACGAACAACTTGCCGGCAGAGGAGGCATTCGGATCGGTCCCGAACAGGACGCCGCTGGCATCGAAGTAGCCGTTGATCGTCACGCCGAGATTGCGATCCCACGACGCGGCGCGCGGCAAGGAGCTCGCTGCCGGGTTGTACTTCGCGTAGCTCACGAAGACCGTGTTGGTGCCGTCGTAGGCCCATGTGGCGCCCAGGCGCGGCTGCATCATCTTCGAGAACGGAATCTCGTACATCTTGTACTTGTTGCCGGGCGCCGCGGTGAATCCTGAGATCGTGCTCGCATCGTTGCGCAGGCCCTGTCCGTAGAGCGTGTCGTTGCTCATGAGCAGGCCGGCATTGAAGTTCCAGTTGCGCCAGCCGATCGAGTCGTTGAACTCGAAGCTCTGCGACCGGTACTCGGAGTGGATCGTCGGGACCGATCCCGTCGTCTGCTGCTGGAACGCCGCCTGATAGAAGATCGGCGTGCCGTTGAAGTTTCTCGTGCCGGCCGGCACTGAGAGTGATCCCCAGCCGTTCGAACGCCGCGTCAGGTCTTCCGAGTCGACGTACCACTGATACCCGGCGTGCAGCGTGTGCGTCGCGCTCGACATCAGCCACGTGTAGTTGTAGCCAAACTGGATGCCGTCGCGGAAGAAGTCGTCTTTGTCGAACGTCGTGGCCACGCCCGCCGTACCGCCGCCCACCGAGACGCCGTTCTGCACGTAACCGTACTGATTGATGATCGGCTGCACGAACGCGTTTTGCGCGGCGTTGCCGGCCGTCAGCGTCGGCACGGTGAGCAGTCCCTGGGTGTCGAGGCGCGCGATGTCGAGGAGCGCGCCGGGGGTCGTGGACACCGTCGCCGGCGACACGTTGTCCGGCCGGCCCTGCGTGCGGTTGATGAAGTGCGTCCACGTCATCGTCGCGAAGCTGAGCGAGTTGATGACCCACGAGGCGTCGACGGTGCCGACGTTGAGCCAGGATTCGTTGCCCGCGCCGGTCGTGGGCGACTGGTTGCCGAGGAAGACAGAGCTCGTGTCGAGGCGGTGCGAGTCTCGATAGCTCCCGTTAATCAGGATCGCGTGCGTCGGCTGCGCCGTGATTTTGACGAAGCCTTCGTTCCGCGTGCTGTCGTAGTCGGGCAGCGGGCCGTACAGGTTCGAGCCGTTGCCCCGGTTGATCTCGGGACGGTAGTACGAGGCATAGAAGAACAGCTTGTCCTTGATGACCGGTCCGCCGCCGTTGAGATCGAACCAGCCGTGCATGGCGTCGTACTTGGAGACCGAGTTGTTCACGGTTTTCGCCGTCATGCCGGCGTTCTGGAACTGATAGCTGATCTGCCCGCCGAAGCGGTTCGTTCCGGAGCGGCTGACCGAATCGACCAGGAAGCCGCCCGCGCGATCGAACTGCGTGGCCTGCGCGCCGCCGCGAACGACGGTGACCTGCGCGACGTCATGTGACGCAGGCTCGGCCGACAATGTGCCGAAGAGCGGCAGGGTGACGTTCACGCCGTCGAACTTGTACACGTTGTCCTGACCGCTCGCGCCGGCGCTCGGGCCCCGCGTCGCGTCCGGCGTGTAGGCGACTCCCGGCAGGAAGCGAATCAAGTCGCGATAGTCCTGGCCGATCGGCAGGCCCTTCATTTGATCGGCCGACAAGCCGTTGACGAGCGCCGGCGTCGTTTTGTCGACGAGCGACGACTCCGCCGTGACGGTGACCGTCTCGGTGACCGCCTTCGGATCGAGTTTGATCTCAATCGGCGTCTCGCGGCCGAGCTGGACGTCGGCCTCGCGCGTCACCGGCTGCATGCCGGACAGCGTGAACGTGACCGTGTACTTGCCGGGCTGGAGCGCCGGCAGCCGGTAATCGCCGTTCGATTCGGTGACGACCACGCGCGGCGTGGGCAGCACGTTCGACTTGGCTTCGACGGTCACGCCAGGCAGGGCGGACCCGTCGCTCGCCGTGACCTTGCCGGCGATGGATCCGGTCTGCGCGTACGCGGGGGCCGCGCACAGCGCAAACAGCGCAAGAAAACCTAAACATCGAGCCACACCATGTCTCATTTGTGGGCCTCCTCCGAGGACTCTGTTGGCGGGATTATACGCCGCACCCGCGCGGTGGCCCGCGCATTGGAGCGTGGGACATCGGCGCGTTCTAGTGGCATAATCCCGCCGGATCGTGGCTTCCCAGTCCGTTCGGTTCCGCGTCGCGGCCGAGCCGGCCGAGTTCGAGCAGATCTTCCGGCTCGCCTACGAGACCTTCGTCGAAGAGATCCCGCAGCATCCGCCCAATCCGCACCGCCGGCACGTCGATCGCTTTCACGCAGAAAACACCTATCTGATCGCGGTCGACCAGGGCCGCGTCGTCGGCATGATGGCGGTGCGCGATCAGCGGCCCTTCTCGCTCGACGAGAAGCTCGGCAGCGTCGATCCCTACCTGCCGCCCAATCGCCGCGTCTGCGAGCTGCGCCTGCTGGCCGTGCGCCGGTCGCACCGGCACGGCGTCGTTTTTCGCGGACTGGTCGATCTGCTGTTGCGCGTGGGACGCGAGCGCCGGTACGACCTCGCGATCATCTCCGGCACGGTTCGGCAAGCGAAGCTGTACCGACACCTCGGCTTCGAGCCGTTCGGGCCGCTGGTCGGCACGCCGGCGGCGCCGTTCCAGCCGATGTTCATCACGATCGAGCACTTCGAAACCACGGTGCCCGCGATCGCGGACGTGCGCGAGCCGATGAGCTTCCTGCCCGGCCCGGTCGTGCCGGCGCCGGAGGTCCGCGCGGCGTTCGAGCGCGCGCCCGTCTCGCACCGCGATCGCCAGTTCGCGGACGAGCTGCATCGCACGTCGAGCCGCCTCACACGGCTGACCAACGCGCCGCACGTGCAGATTCTCGTCGGGTCGGGCACGCTCGCCAACGACGTCGTTGCCGCGCAGCTGTCGCTCGATCCCGGCCCCGGGCTCGTCGTCACCAACGGCGAGTTCGGCGAGCGGCTTGCCGATCACGCGCGCCGCATGCACTTGCCGCACGAGACCGTCGTCTTCGAGTGGGGCGAGCCGATCAACGCGGCGCGCATCGAACAGGCGGTCGTGCGTTCAGGCGCGCGATGGCTCTGGGCCGTCGCCAGCGAGACGTCGACGGGCATGCTCAACGACGTCGCGTCGCTCAAACGCCTGAAGAGCCGCTACGGCATTTCGCTGTGTCTCGACTGCGTGAGCGCGATCGGCGCGGTGCCGGTGGATCTCGACGGCGTGCTGCTCGCCTCGGGCGCCAGCGGCAAGGCCCTGGGCGCGTTTCCAGGGCTGTCGATGGTGTTTTACGCGGGGCACGTCCGGCCCGAGCCCGCTCGTCTGCCGCGTTACCTCGACCTCGGTTACTACGCGCAAAAAGACGGCGTGCCGTTTACACACTCGTCAAATCTCGTCGCCGCGCTGGAGGCCGCGCTGGCCCGGTTCGACGATGCGTCGCCGTACCGGCGGCTGGAAGAGATGTCGTCCTGGTTCCGCTGCCGGCTGCGGAGCCTCGGGATTCCCGTGCTGGTCGACGGGCCCGAGGCGTCGCCCGCCGTCGTGACGATTCCGCTGCCGCGATCGCTCCCGACGCGGCTCGTCGGCGACGGGCTTCGCAAACAGGGCCTGCTTGTGGCATACCAGAGCGAGTATCTCGTGCACCGGAACTGGCTCCAGGTCAGCTTGATGGGGCAGTGCTCCGAGGCCGCGCTCGAACGCCTGCTCGCCGCGCTCGAGCGCCGGCTGGGCGCCGAGATGCTCGCAGCTGACGCATCGTGAACGCTCTTCCACCCAACGCGCGCTCGCGCGCGCTTGCCGCCCTCATTCCGTTTCTCGCGGTCTTCGTGATCAAGCTCGCCGTGTTTCTCGATATCGGCCGGCATCCGCTGCTCGTGCCGGTCGGCCAGCAGGACGATGCCTTCTACACCGGGCTGGCGGATCGCGTCGCGCACGGTGACGTCTGGCTGGCCGATCCCGCGAGCTTCGCCGGACGGCCGGCGCCGCCGTTCTTTTTGTCGCCGCTGTACATCTACGTGCTCGCGGCCCTGCTCAAGGTCAGCGGCGGGTCGGTGGCGTTCGTGCGTCTGGTGCAGATTGCGCTCGGGACCGCCGGCGTCTGGCTGCTCGCGATCACCGCGCGGCGCTGGTACGGCGAGCGGGCGGCCTGGTGGACGGCGGCGCTCGCGTGCCTCTTCGGCCTCGCGACGTTCTACGAGCTGCTGATCGTGCCGGCGTCGCTCGATCCGTTCCTGACGGCGCTCGATCTCTTTCTGATCACCCGCGCCATCGATCGCGATTCGGCGACCGGCTGGGCGCTCGCCGGCGCGGCGCTGGGCCTGCACGCGCTGAACCGGCCGAATGTCGTGCTGGTCTTTGGCGCCTTCGCGGTGCTCGTGCTCTTCTGGACGTTTCGTCCGCGGGACGACCGTCCGCGGTCGACGGTCGCGGCGCTGGCGGCCGCGGCGGCGTTCGTGCTCGCGGGCCTGATCGCGATCGCGCCGGCGACGCTGCGCAATTGGCGCGTCGCGCATGAGTTCGTGCTGATCTCCTCGCCGGCGGGCCTCGACGTGCTCATCGGCAACGGCCCCGAGGCGACCGGCACGCTCGTGGCCGCGATGAACGTCGAGCCCACGGTGCCGGGACGCTGGATCGAAGCGCCGGCCGCGGCGAGCCGCGGACTGCTGCACGACGCCTCGGCAAACGACACGTCGCGCTACTTCCTTCAACAGTCGCTCGCCTGGATGGCCGCGCATCCCTGGCAGGAGATCCGGCTGCTCGCGCGCAAGACGCGCTACACGCTGAGCGCGACCTTCATCTCGATCAGCCACAGCTATCCGTTCTTCGTGCGCGACAACTTCAACTCGCTCACGCTGCTCCTGGCGGGGCCGACGCTCATCGTGCCGTTCGGACTGGTCGGGCTCGTGGTCGCGCGGCCGGCCGATCGCCGCGGCTACTGGCTGTGGGCGGTGTACGCGCCGCTGTCGCTCCTGTCGGTCGTCGTGTTCTACGTCGCCGCGCGGTATCGGTTGCCGATGCAGATCGCGCTCCTCGCGCCTGCGGCCGCGGCGATCGCGTGGATGTTCGATCGCTCGCGTGCGCGCGCGTGGGGCCAGCTCGCGCCCGTCGCCGGCGTGACGGCCGCCCTCGCCCTGTTCGTCGCCTGGCCGACCGGGCTCGACGACGGCCGCGCCGAGGCGCAGGTGAAGCTCGCGCTCTTCGACATCCGCACCGGCCGCGATGCCGAAGGCGAGGCCGCGGTGACGCGCGCGCTCGCGAAGCACGGCGATCCCGACGGCGTGCACCTGCGCGTCGGCCAGCTCTACGAGACGTTGAATCGTCCGGCGGATGCGGTGATCCACTATCGCGCGGGCCTGACGCACGATCCGGACAGCGTCCCGCTGCATTTCGCGCTGGGCCGCGCGCTCTTTGCGCTCGGCAAGGACGAGGACGCGGTCGGTGAGCTCGTGCGCGCGCGCTCGGGCCCGCTCGCCGACGCCGCGACGCGCATCCTCGTGCTGTCGCTGTCTCGGCTGCACCGCGCCGACGAAGCGAACCAGCTCGTCCGCACGCTCGATCCGTCGCGATGGACGGGCGACCAGGCGCGCGAGTTTGCGGCCGGGCTCGCCTCCGTCGGCCGCCTCGATCTCAGCCTCGCCGCATGGCGCCGTGCCGCGGAGGCGACCGGCGATCCGCAGGACTACGAGCGGCTCGGACTGACGTGGGCGATGGTCGGACGGCCCGCGGAGGCCGTCGCGCCGCTCGAAGAAGCGGCGCGCCGCGCGCCGACCTCGGCGTCGATCCGGCTGAACTACGCCGTCGCGCTCTACTCGGTGGGCCGCAAGGACGACGCCCGCCGCGAAGCGGAACACGTGCTCGAGATCGACCCGAAGTACGACAAGGCCCGCCAGTTTCTCGACGCGATCAAAGGGAAGTAGAGAGCGACGCCGCGCGCACCGCCGCGCCGACCAGGCCCGCCGCCGGGTTGAGGATGATCGACACCGGCAGCGTGCGCAGCAGATCGACCATCGGCTCCTTGTCGCAGAACGCTTCCAGGAAGCGGCCGCGCTCGAGCGCCGGCAGGATCTTGGGCGCGATGCCTCCGCCGATGTAGACACCGGCCGTCGCGACCGATCGCAGCGCCAGGTTGCCGGCTTCCGATCCGTAGGCCGCGACGAACATGTCGAGCGCCTCGGCGCACTGCGCGCAGCGGCCGTCGAGCGCGCTCGCGCTCACCGCGGCCGGCAGCTCCGACGGATCCATCCGCGCGTCCACGGACGGGCACGCCGCCGCGCCCCGCGGCCCGCCGTGCGTGAAGCGGAACAGGTTCACCAGACCAGGCCCGGAGATCACCCGCTCGTTGTCGACGCGTCCGTAGATCTTCGAGAGCTCTTCGACGAGCGCCAGCTCACGCGGTGTGCGCGCGGCGAAATCGGCGTGGCCGCCTTCCGACGCCGAGGGCAGGAACCGTCCGTTGACGTTGTGGAGCAGCGCTTCGCCCAGGCCCGTGCCCGCGGCGATGAGCGCCGCATTGCCCGTCGGCACGGCGATGCCTTCCTGCAACACCGCGATCTCGTCCGGTTCGAGCACGGGCACGGCGTACGCCATCGCCTCGAGATCGTTCAGGAGCTGCGCGGGACGGCCGTCGAAACGATCGGCGACGACCGAGAGGTCCGCGAGCCACGGCACGTTGGTCAGCCGCGCGACCATGCCGGTCACCGGGCCCGCCACGCCCACGCACACGGCGTCGATGCCATCGGCGCCCGTCTCGTCGAGAAACGCGCCGACGATGTCGTCGAGGCTGTCGAAGTCGAGCGTCGCGTATTCGCGCACGACCTGCGCGTGCGGCCGTTCGGTCTCCGCCCGATACAACCCCATCAGCGTCTTCGTGCCCCCGACGTCGGCGGCGAGAAACATCCGACGGATGATAGTGGAGGTCCGGGGAGAAAAACACTTGAGGTCCGGGAGGTGAAGTGCGCTTGAGGTCCTGGACTTCAAGAGCACTTGAGGTCCCGGACTTCAAGTGCATTTGATGTCCGGACTTCAAGCGCACTTCACTCCCGAACTTCTTCGCTCTTGACTTCATTCTGTCCACGGCTGAATCTTGTGTTCGCTCTGTGTCGTCCGTTCCTCTCCCGGTGGAGCGCCCGCTCGCCGGACAACAGGTCGCGCTCGTCGGAAAGCTGAGCCTGTTGTCCAAGCGGGACACCCGCTCGATTGTCGAGCGGTTGGGCGGCGCGTTCTCTCCCGACCTCACGCCTCGCACGACCGTCGTCATCACTGCCGGCGACATTCTCGAGCTGCCGGCGCATGTGCGCCGCGTGTTGTCGGAGGACGAGCTGTGCCGCGAGGCCGGGCTGCCGGATCTCGCGACGCTGCGGGAGCACTACTACTCCGCGCGCGACCTCCGCGGTATGTATCCGGTGATTCGCGACGAGCACCTGCGGTATCTCGAGAAGCTCGGGCTCATCCACCCGGTCGCGGGGCGGTATTCGTTCGCGCACGTGCACGTCGTGAAGCAGGCCGCGGGCGAGCTGCAGCGCGGCGCCCCGCTGGGATCGGTCCTGCGCGACCTGGCGTCCGCGGACCGCGGCCAGCTCGCGTTCGATTTCCAGCCGCCGCGGTCGGAGCGGGCGCCGGCGCGCGTGGTGTCGCTGCCGGGGCCGAAGGGCGATGCGACGCCGTTGTTCCCGCCGGAGCGCGCGCAGGAAGTCGCGTCCGCCAACTACGCGCTGGCCGCCAAGTATTTCCTCGAAGGCGCCGAGCTCGACGACGGTGAGGAGCGCAACCTCGAGGCCGCGGCCGCGGCGTATCGCCGGGCGTTGCTGTTCGATCCGCATCTCGTGCCGGCGCTGGTCAACCTCGCCAACGTGCACTACGAGCGCGACGAGCTGGTCGAAGCCGAGGCGCTCTACGAAAAGGCGGGGCGCGTGGACGCCGAGTGTTTCGAGGCGTGCTTCAACCTCGGCAACATTCACCACGATCTGGCGCGCTACAACGACGCCGTCCTGGCCTACCGGGACGCGCTGGCGATCAATCCCGGCTATCCGGAGGCGCACTTCTACCTGGCGGTGACGCTCGAGAAGCTCGGCCGATCGGTCGAAGCGAAGCCGCACTGGAAGCAATACCGCGAGCTGGCGCCCGACGGCGAGTTCGCGGAGCTGGC
>DATEGZ010000130.1:0-6475 GCA_035279905.1 Vicinamibacterales bacterium | reverse complement strand
CGCACATGTTCTTCGTGCCGAAGGGCAAGGCGCTCACGGTGGCGGCGCCCGGACTCGTCGGCGTGACGGCGGGAGCAACCGTCATCACGACGCCGGCTGCGACCGTCGCCGTCGCGACGCAGCCGGCCCACGGCAAACTCGAGCTCAAAGCCGACGGCAGCTTCGTTTACACGCCGGAACGCAATTTCACGGGCTCGGACTCGTTCACCTACACGACGACGCGCAATGCGGTGACGAGCAGTCCCGGAACGGTGACGCTGATCGTGCAGTAGGCGCCGACCCGGTGCGCGTTACCTGATCGCACCCTCTTCGTAGACTCGCAGGATCGACGGCGACAGCGGCGGTTTGCCGCGCTCCTGCGAGTACTCGACCGACACACGGACGCCGGGCTTCAGGATGTCGCGCGTCCTGATCTCGTACCCGCCGTCCTTCTTCAGAAAGATGTACTCGAGCCCCTGCCATGTCTGCAGCGACACGACCGTCCCGTCGTCGTCGCGCTTGAACTCGAAGTGCGCATCGTCGACGACAGTGACGACGCCTTTGGCGGAGATGTAGTCGTGCGGATGGTCGCGCTCTTCCTGCTGGATGCGGCGTACTTGGACGGGCCCAATGCTACACGGAAGGGCTGCCGTATGATGGCGACTCAGACATGCGTGCCGGGTGTGTGGCGTTTCGGCGTTGGCTGGCGGTCGTCGTTCTCGGTGTCGCGCTGTTCGGCCTTCCGGCAGTTCGCGGCCAGAGCCGGGACCAGCTGCCGGCGGCGCTCACCGACGCCGAATTCTGGTCGCTCACCGGCCGGATCTCCGAAACGGACGGCTTCTTTCGATCGAACTCGGGCTCGACGGACAACCTGCTGTCGAACGAAGACACGATCTCGACGGTGGCCGCGGCGCTCTCGACGCGCGTCAAGCCGGGCGGCGTGTACCTCGGCGTCGGCCCCGAGCAGAACTTCACCTACATCGCAGCGATGCGGCCGCGCATCGCGTTCATCACGGACATCCGGCGCGGCAACCTGCACCTGCATCTGCTGTACAAAGCGCTGTTCGAGCTGTCAGCGAATCGTGCCGACTTCATCGCCCGCTTGTTCACGCGCGCGCGCCCGTCCGGGCTCACTCCGGAGTCCAGCGCGGCGGCGATCATGAACGCGTCGCGGCGCGCCGCCCGGGGCGATGCCGCCGCGTTCGCCGCCAACCTGAAGACCGTCGTCGATCATCTGAAGGTGACGCGGCATTTGCCGCTCGACGCCGACGACCTCGCCGGGATCGAGTACGTGTATGGCAGCTTCTACCGCTACGGTCCGGACATCACGTACACCTCGACCAGCACGAACCGGTCGGGGTTTCGCGACTACGCCTCGATCGTGACCTCACGAGACGACGCGAGCGGCGCGGAACGGACGTTCCTCGCGAACGAGACGCTGTTCGGCGTCGTCAAGGCGATCGAGAGCCGCAATCTCGTCGTGCCGATCGTCGGCGACTTCGCCGGGCCGAAGGCCCTGCGCGCGGTCGGCACGTATCTGCGGGAGCACGGCGTCACGGTGACGGCGTTCTACGTCTCGAATGTCGAGATGTACCTCGAACGCAACGGTGTCTGGCCGAAGTTCTGCGCGAACGCCGCGACGCTCCCGGTCGATGCGGACAGTGTGTTCATCCGTCCCGGCCGGTTCGGCGGAGTCTTCTCGCCAATCACGAGCGAAACGGCCCCGTGCCGCAACCGGTGACACCGTGACGGTGACGATCCGTCCTGCGCGGCTGGACGAGCAGGCCGCGCTCGAAGCGCTGCAGCGCCGCGCCTCGCTCGCCAACCCCAACGATCGCGAGGCGCTGCTCGCGCATCCCGACGCCGTCGAGCTGCCACGTGCTCAGCTTGCCGGCGGGCACGTCTTCGTCGCCGAGCGCGACGGCGCGGTCGTCGGGTTCGCCGCGGTTCTGCCGCGCGAAGACGAGGGGGCCGAGCTCGACGCGCTTTTCGTCGAGCCCGATCTGTGGAAAGCCGGCATCGGACGAGCGCTCGTCGACCACTGCGCCGGTGTCGCCCGCGCGCGAGGCGCGACATTTCTGCACGTGATCGGCAATCCGCACGCGGCAGGCTTCTACACCGCGTGCGGCTTCCAGACGGCCGGGACGATCGCGACCCGGTTTGGGGACGGACTCTCGATGCGGCGGGGGCTTGACAGGTGAGTTAGCGAATGCTAACCTCAGATCATGGCTGCCCGAACGAAGCGCGCGACGACCGAGAGGCCGTTCTACGTCGGCGAAGGTGACGCCCCGGCCAAGCGCCGGATCCTCGAAACCGCGCTCGAGCTGTTCGTCCGCGACGGGCTCTGCGAGACGAGCGTCCGCGATATCGCCAGGGCGTCCGGCTTCACCAACCCCGCCCTGTTCAAGCACTTCAAGAGCAAGGACGAGCTGGCCCGGTATCTCTTCGAGCGCTGCTACCTCGAGCTGGCTGAGCTCGTCTCGAGGGCGATCGCGTCGGAGACGACGTTTGCCACGAGGCAGCGCGCCATCATCGACGCGTATCTGGCCGCGCTCGACCGCGACACGAACAGCGTGCTCTACGTCCAGGACTGGCTGCGCTACTTCTGGCCCCAGCTGCCCGACCGGGTCCGCCGCCACACCATCGTCGGCGACTTGCGCCGGCTTCTCGAGTCGGGGCGCGCCGAAGGGCGCGTCACGCGCGACATCGATCTCGACGTGCTCACGGCCGCGTGGGTCGGCACGGTGCAGCAATTCGCGCGGTTCCGGTACTTCGGCGAGTTCAAGCAACCCACGCGATCGCTCGGGAACGCGCTGGAGGCGTTGCTGACGCGCATGGTGCAGCCATAATGACGAAAGTTCACGCCATCAGCACCGGCCGCGTTCAGGTCAGACGGCCACAGATGGAATCGCGCGGCAACGGGCCGATCTCGCGGCTTGGCCACATGTTGTTCGACCCCGACTGGTCCGAGTGGCTGCCGATCCACGTCTGGATCATCGAGCACGACGAAGGCCTCATCGTCGTGGACACCGGCGAAACCGCACGCGTCCACGAACGCGGGTACCACCCGCGCTGGCATCCGTTCAACCGGCGCGCGGTGCATTTCTCCGTTCACCCGGAGGAGGAGCTCGGCCCGCAGTTGCGCGCGCTCGGCATCGGTCCGCGCGACGTGCGTCAGGTTGTGCTCACCCACTTGCACACGGATCACGCCGGCGGCTTGTTTCACGTGACGGGCAGCCGCGCCTGGGTCGCGCCGGGCGAGTTCAAGAGCGCCACGGCGATGACGGGCCGCGTGATGGGCTACCTGCCGCACCGCTGGCCGAAGTGGTGGCAGCCGGACTTCATCCGCTTCGATCGTCGGGCGGTCGGCCGGTTCGAAGAGGCGATGCCCCTGACATCGCGCGGCGACGTCCTCATCGTGCCGACGCCGGGCCACACGCCGCACCACGTGTCCGTCCTCGTGCTCGGTGAGCCGTCGTTGCTGCTGGCCGGAGACACGAGCTACACGCAGGACCTGCTGCTCGCCGGCAAAATCGACGGGGTCAGTCCGGATCAGCGCGTCGCGCGTGACACCCACGCGCGCATCCTCGCGCTCGCGAAGGAGCGGCCGCTCGTCTACCTGCCGTCGCACGACCCGGAGTCCGCGGCGCGCCTCGCGGCCGGCTCGGTGCTGCCCGGGAACAAGCCGTAGACAATCTACGTCTATAGCCGTAGCCTGTCTACTACCATGGCCAAACGCGACGACGCCGACCGGCTCGACCTGCTGCAGGGCACGCTCGACATGCTCATCCTGCGGACGCTGCAGTGGGGGCCGCAGCACGGCCACGGCATCGGCCAGGCGATCCGCGCGCAATCGGACGATCTCCTCAGGGTGGAAACCGGATCGCTCTACCCTGCCCTGCACCGGCTCGTGAAGAAGGGCTGGCTCAAATGGGAGTGGGACCTGAGCGAGGCCAACCAGCGCGCGAAGTACTACCGCCTCACGCCCGCCGGCAAGGCGCAGCTCGTGCGCGAGCAGGGCCGATGGGCGCAGCTCGTCCACGCCATCGGACGCGTGATGAATCCGGCGGCTGGAGAAAAGGACTAGCGCATGCGGCCAGGACGCGACGACCTCGACGATGAGCTTCGCGGACACCTGGCGCTCGAGATCAAGCAGCGCGTCGAGCGGGGAGAAGATCCGGAAGCCGCACGACAGGCCGCGCTGAGGCAATTCGGCAACGTCACGCTCACGCGCGAGGCGATGCAGTCGGTGTGGCGTCCCGGCTGGATGTACGCCGTGGCCGCGCTCGGGCACGACATCCGGATCGCTCTTCGCTCGCTCGGGCGGGCGAAAGGCCTCTCGGCGATGGTCGTCCTGACCCTGGCGCTCGGGATCGGCGCCAACGCCGCGATCTTCAGCGTCGTCCGCGGCGTGCTGCTGCGGCCGCTCGTCAACCGCGACGAAGATCGCCTGATCTACATCCGTCAGAGCGCGCCGGGCATCGGCGGCGAGAACATGTCGTTCTCGATGCCGGAAATCCGCGACCTCGAATCGCAAATCAAGACGGTCGGCGCGTTCGGCGACTTCTCGACGGCCGATCTCTCGGTGATTGGCTTTGGCGATCGGCCGCGCATGGTGAAAGCCGGCGTCGTCAACGGATCGTTCTTCGACGTCATGGGGCTGCGGCCGGTGCTTGGCCGGCTGCTGGGCCCGCAAGACGACGGGCCGAAGGCCGCGCCGGCGGCGGTGCTCACCTACAAATTCTGGACGACGGCGCTGTCCGGCGATCCGGGCGTGATCGGCCGGATCATCCGCCTCGGTCCACGAGACGCCACCATCGTCGGCGTGCTCGAGCCCTCGGTGCCGTACCCGGCGGACACGGAAATCATCGCGAACATCGTGACGAGCCCGCATCACCTGAGCGCGACGATGGTGACGGATCGCCGGCATCGCATGACGGAGCTGTTCGGCCGTCTCGCGCCCGGCGCGTCATTGGAGACCGCGCGAGCCGAGTTGGACGCCGTCTACGCGGCCATGGTCCAGCAGCATCCCGCCGAGTATTCGATGCAGGCCGCGTTCCAGCTGCGCGTGGCCAGGCTGCGCGATCAGATCGCCGCGCCGGCACGGACGATCATGATCGTGCTGCTGGCGGCGTCGGCGATCATCTTCGTCATCGCGGCGTCGAACGTCGCCAACCTGATCCTCGCGCGCTCGGTCCGCCGCGAAGGCGAGCTGGCGGTCCGCGCGGCGCTCGGCGCCGGACCAGGCGCCCTCCGGCGCACGCTGCTGGCGGAGAGCCTCGTGCTCTGCAGCGCCGGCGCGATCGTCGGCGTGATGCTCGCGCGGCCGTTCGTGGCGATCGTGTCCCGGTTTGCCGCGCGCTTCTCGGTGCGCGCGCTCGAGGTCACGGCGGACGCCACCGTGTTGTGGGTGGGCGCGGGATTGGCGATGGCCGCGGCCATCCTCCTCGCGTACGTCCCGCGTCTGCCGTCGCGCCACGCGCCCGCCGGGCTCGGCCTGGCCGGCGGCAGCCTTCGAATCACCCCGGGGACGAATCGCCGGCTCCGGATGTTTGCGACCACGCAGATCGCGTTCTCGTTCGTGCTGCTCGCGGGCGCAGGCATGCTCGTCAGCACGCTCGTGAGGCGCCAGGCCGCGAACACAGGCTTCGACATGAACGCGCTGGTCCTCGACATCCCGACGTCGGCGCCGGGCGTGGCCACCGGCGATGACACGCTGCTCCGCTTCTACCAGGAAGCGACGTCGAAGATCAGCCAGCTGCCAGGCGTCCAAGGAGCGGCCACGGGAAGCTTCGTGCCATGGCGCGACGCCGGCCTCTGGGGTCCACCCGCGACGTTTCGAGTCGAAGGCTACACGCCCGCCAGCGGCGAAGAGGATCCACGCGCGCGCTTCCGCATAGCGTCACCGGGTTACTTCGCCGTGCTCGGCGTCCCGCTGATCGCCGGACGCGATTTCACGGACGACGACCGGAGCGACCACGAACCGGTGGCGATCGTCAGCCAGAGTCTCGCGCAACGGCTGTTCCCGAACGGCGACGCCGTCAACCGGCGGATGTGGTGGACCAGTACGGTGTCGATGAAGCCCACGCCACGCCGCATCGTCGGTATCGTCGCGGACGTGGACGACGAGAGCGTTGTCCGCGGCCCGGCGATGGCGGTCTATGAGCCGGTGCAGCAGATCGGCGTCGCCGGCCGATTGTTCGTGCGAACCGCCGGCGATCCGCACGCCGTGGTACCGGCGGTCAAGCGCGTCATCCGCGAGCTGGCCGCCGATCAACCGGTTGAACGTGCCGCGACGCTCGAAGACGTCCGCGCGGAGATCCTCTCGCCCGATCGCGTCAGCGCGTTCGTGTTCTCCGGGTTCGCGGGCATGGCGCTGCTCATCGCGGTGGTCGGCGTCTCTGGCGTGCTCGCCTTCTCGGTCAGCGCGCGCACGCGCGAGTTCGGCATCCGGCTGGCCATCGGCTCGCAGCCGCGCGACCTCCTGGCCCGCGTG
>DATEGZ010000129.1:0-7523 GCA_035279905.1 Vicinamibacterales bacterium | reverse complement strand
GGAGGCGTGCAGGGTGGCGGTTTTGGTGGACGCGGCGGCGGCGCACCGCCCGATCCCGAACGCGTCAAGGCGATCGACGAGTTCGTCCGCGCGGGCGGCACGCTGGTCTGCTTCAATCGCAGCACCACGTCCGTGATCGATCAGCTGCATCTTCCGGTGAAGAACGCCGTCGCGGGCATTGGCCGCGCGCAGTTCTTCACGGGCATCTCGCTGCTCAACGTGCAGGTCGATCGCACGCAGCGCGTGATGTCCGGAATGCCGGACCAGGCCGCGGTCTTCTACGACGGCGGTCCGGTCTTCGAGACGCTCGAAGGATTCAACGGCACCGTGCTCGCGAAGTACGCCGACAGCGGCCCGTTGCTCGCGTCAGGTTATCTGCTCGGCGACTCGTACCTGCGCGGCAAAGCCGCCGCGCTCGACATCCCGCTCGGCGACGGCCACGTGATCCTGCTGGGCTTCCGCCCGCAATGGCGCGGCCAGCCGTTCGGGACGTTCCGGGTGATTTTCAATTCCGCGGTGTACGCGAAGTGAGCGAGTTAACTTAGAACTTCAAACTTAGAACTTAGAACTGCAGAGTGTCCTCGTCGGTCGAGCACGGTCACGGCATCTTCGATCGCGTCTTTGCGCGGGCGCACATGACGTGTGTCATCGACGCGCTGTCGAGCTGCGAGGTTGATCGAACGAAGGCCGGCGCTCGCCATGTGTTGAATGTTCCTGTTGTGAGCGATCTCGCGAGCGATCCGCGAATGCTGGACATCGCCCGGCGCTTCGTGGGCGTTGGCGCCGTGCCGTTTCGAGCGACGCTCTTCGACAAGTCAAGCCGGTCCAACTGGCTGGTCGTTTGGCATCAAGACACGGCGCTGCCACTTCGTGAACGAACCGAGAACCGCGAATGGGGACCCTGGTCCGTCAAGGCCGGTGTTCTCTATGCGCATGCTCCTGCCTGGGCGCTTGAACGCGTCGTCGCGCTACGTGTCAGCCTCGACGATTCATCGGTGACGAACGGTCCGCTGCGGATTCTGCCTGCGAGTCATCGGCGAGGCGTGTTGAGTGACGCAGCGATCGAACGGCTGGCGCTGGAAGTCGAACCCGTCGATTGCCTCGCCCCATCAGGTTCGGTTGTCGCCATGCGGCCGCTCATCGTTCACGCTTCGTCGAAGGTGATCGACGATCAACCGAGACGGGTGCTCCACATAGAGTACGCGGACCACTTACAGCTCGCGCCCGGCCTGTGCCTCGCGGTCTGTTGAGGTCGTCGGTACTCTGAAGTTCTGAGTTTGAAGTTCTAAGTTCTAAGTTAACTGGCCCTACTCGATTGGAAAAACATCCCCGAGCCCGTCGACCGGGCGTGGGATGACGTGGACGCCGACGAGCTCGCCGACCTTGCGCGCGGCGGCGGCGCCGGCGTCAGTGGCGGCTTTGACCGAGGCGACGTCGCCGCGGACGATCGCGGTGACGAGGCCCGCGTCGACTTTCTGCCAGCCGACGAACACGACGTTGGCGGTTTTCACCATCGCGTCCGTCGCTTCGATCATGCCGACGAAGCCGCGGGTCTCGACCATGCCGAGTGCTTCGCCGGGAAGGGTCTTGGCCATCGGCTGAGCACTTTACCAGATCCGGCCGCGCGCGGCGACCGGTAACGTCTCGACGACCGTCGTGCCCTCGACGACCAGCAGCTCGTCCATCAGGTTGCTGACGACGCACGAGTGGTTCGGGAGGATGCGGACGCGATCGCCGATGCGCAGCGTGCAGTCCGCGGGCACGCGCGCGACGGCATGCTCTTCGGACAGCCGCTCGATCACGATCGACGCGTCGGGAACCGTCGTCGAGAGGTCGCGACAGACGAGCCCGTGGCCGACATGCGTGCCGAACCCGCGCAGGCCGTCGTTCGTCAGCGTCTTGCTGCCGGCGTCGAAGACGACGCGCGTCGCCGCGGGGCGGCTGACGACGGTGGCGACGATCCAGAGCGCGCAGTCGTCAACGGTGGCGGCGCCCAGTCCGACCTGCGTGCGATCGAAGAACACGTAATTGCCGGGCCGCATCTCGGTCACGCCATGCTGGCGCGTGATGAACCGCGCGGTCGGCGTGGCGCCGACCGAGATCTCCGCGACCTCGACGCCGGCATCGCGCAGCCTGGCAGCGATCGAACCGAGAATCTCGGCCTCGCGCTGGGCGATCGCTTCGAGCTCTTCCTGCGATTCGGCGCCGTAGCCCTGGCCGGCGTGACTCAAGAGACCCAGAAACCGCAGACCAGACGATTCGCTGATGCCGCGGATGTCGTCGATGACCGTCGGCGAGTCAGGATTGACGCCGCAGCGGTGGAAGCCGACGTCCACCTTCACCAGCACGTCGAGCGTCCGCCTGGCCGCGACCATCGCCGCGGACCATGCGGACGCCACGTCTGCGTTGTCGACGATGATCGAGAGACGCACGCCGCGATCGAGCAGCCCGACGACGCGCGCGGCGTTCACGGGGTTGATGGGGTAGGGCAGCCGGATGTCACGGATGCCCGCGTCAGCCAGCACTTCGGCCTCGCCCAGCTTCGCGCAGCACACGCCGACAGCGCCGGCGTCGATCTGCATCTTCGCGATGACGGGGCTCTTGTGCGTCTTCGCGTGCGGCCGCAGGCGGACGCCCGCACCCGTTGCGACGGTCTGCATCAACGCAATGTTCTTCAGCAGACGGGGACGATCGATAAAGGCTCGAGGTGTGGGGACGGTCAGTAGATCCATGTGGTTCCGGGGGTTCCGAGGTTCCGAGGTGCCGGGGTCGGGTACAGCGTCCTAGACACCGTACTTCAGAACCTCGGAACTCCGGAACTCCGGAACCCCGGAACCGTTACGTCCTTAAGAACCCCAACTGTCCCGGATACTTGAATCCCGGGAAGATCGCGTCGACGCTGGTCGCGCCGAGGTGTCCGGAGACGAGATCCGCGAACACGTTGCGGAAGTCCGTCGTGATCGCGAGATCGCGGCCTTCCCAGCGCTGATTCACCTCGAGTCCCGGCCAGCGGCCGTAGACCTTGCCGCCCTTCACCGGGCCGCCGAAGATGAGCATCGCGTTGCCGTGGCCGTGGTCGGTGCCGCGGTTGCCGTTCTCGTTCACCGCGCGGCCGAACTCCGACATCGTGACGACGACGACCTCGGCCATCCGCTCGCCCATGTCGGTGTTGAACGCGGCGAGCGCGCGCGCGAAGTCGTCGAGTCGATTGGCGAGCTGGCCCGTCGAGTTGCCCTGGTTGACGTGCGTGTCCCAGCCGGTGAGCTCGGCGAACGCGACTTCGAGGCCGAGGTCCGATTTCACGAGCTGCGCGATCTGCCGCATCGCGTCGCCGAACGGCGAGCGCGGATACTCCGCGCCGTTGGCCGGCGCGTAGCCGGCGGGATCCGTGTTGCGGAGCATCTTCACGGCGTCGAACGCTTCCTTGCCGGTGGGCGCGAGCAGGGCGTCCGCGGCCGAGGCGTACTGCGCCTCGAACGTGGACTCCATGCTGTTGCTGGCCGCGCCGGCGTGCACGCCAAACTGGCTGAGCTGGTTGATCGCGAGCGCCGGCTCCTTGCCCTGGAGCGTCCGCGGCAGGTTGGACGCGAGCGCGACCGCGCGGAACGGGCTCGCTTTCTCGTGCTCCTTCGCGTGCAGGTACCGGTTCAGCCAGCCGTCGGCGGCTTTCACGCCCGGCGTGGCCGTTTCCATGTAGTCCTGCGCGTCGAAGTGCGAGCGCGTCTCGTCGGGCGATCCGCACGCGTGCACGATCGCCAGCTCGTTGCGATGGAACAGATCGGCGAGCGGCCGCATGCGCGGATGCAGACCGAAGAACCCGTCGAGATCGACGGCGCCTTCGTTGACGTTCGGGAGCGGGATCCCGATCGACGGCCGCGCCTTGTAGTACGCCTTGTCCCCGTAGGGCACGACCATGTTGAGGCCGTCCACGGCGCCGCGCTGGAAGATGGCGACGAGCACCTTCTTGCGCGCCTGCGCGGCCTGCGCGGACCGCGCGATGAACATCGGCGCAAACCCCAGGCTCAACATCGCCAGGCTGCCGTTTTTCATGAATACGCGTCGGGTCATCATGAGCGTGACTCCTGTCAGGCGCCAGGCATCAGGCGCCTGATCGTCTACCTTCGCTGAAATTCCGGCGATCCGAGCGTCAGCGCGACGAGCTGCTGCGGCGTCTCCGCGCGCGCGAGCGTCTTCTGCGTCGCATCGGACGCCCGGCCGGCGAGCATCGAGTCCACGAGATTCGTCCGCGACTGCGCGCTCGTGTCCGGCGCGAGGCTCGCCAGTTCGATTTGAATCGGACCACGGCCCGGACCGCCGCGGCCGAGGTTGCGCTGCAGCGCCAGTTGATTCGGTCGCGGCGGCGGCGGCGCGCCCTGTCCGCGCGGACCGGGCGGGCCGGGTTGGATCTGGCCGCTCACGAGCTGCAGCGCGAAGTTCATACGGCTCAGGAGCGATCCGGTGTTGACCCACGCGTCGGCCGTCATGCTGTAGCCGGTCGGCGGCACGCAGCCGTAGAGCGGCATGCCGAGATTGCGAAGCTGCCCGACGAGCGGCTGCGCGTTGACCACCGTGGCGCCTGTCGCGCGCACGGCCGAGACGACGAACTCGAGCGGCGTCTTCACCTTCGCGCGATACGCGTCATCGGCAAAGAACTCCGGCGAGGTGACGATCGTCCGCACGACCTCGCGGAGATCGCCCTTGGTGTCGAGAAAGCGCTTGGCCGCGCGATCGACGAGCGACGCGGGCGGCTCGTCGGCGACGAACCGCTGCGCGAGCTCGTACGAGATGTGATGCGCGGTCTGCGGGCTCTTCGCGAGCATGTCGAGCACGCGCTCGCCCTCGTCCTGCCCGCCGCCCGCTTTGAACTGCACGCCGAGGATCGTCTTCTCTCCGGTGTCGTGCATCTGCGGACGGAAGATGAAGCCGCCGCTCTGCTGCGGCCGATCGATCGTCCAGCCCGTGAAGGCGCGCGCGACCTCCTGAACGTCCTTCTGCGTGTAGCCGCCGTTGACGCCGAGCGTGTGCAGCTCCATCAGCTCGCGCGCGTAGTTCTCGTTGAGGCCCTTCGGCGCCTGCTTCTTGGCTTGCTCGAGCCGCGACATCAGCTGCTGCTTCTGCGACGGCGTCACGCGCGGGCTGTTCAACCGGCGCTGCATCTCTGGCGTGAGCAGCGCGGGCGCGTTCGGCGTCGAGCTCTGCCAGTTGTCGAGATAGAAGAGCATCGCGGGGCTGTGCGCCGTCGCGCCGAGCAGATCGCGGAAGTTCCCCAGCACGTGCGGACGAATGACGTCGCGCTCGTACTCGGTGAGGTACTGCCGCACCTGACCCTTGCCAAGAAACACGTTGAAGTGGTTGAACCAGAAATCGGTGAGCACTTCCTCGAGCTGCTTGTCGGAGCCGATCTCGCGGAGCAGCTTCGCCTGCATCAGCTCGTTGTTGACGTTGGCCTGCGCCTGCTGCACCTGACGGACTTCCGGCGGCAGCGGCTGGACCGCCGGCTTCGGATCCTTGTTCTCGTCGGCGCTCATCGTCTGCGACGAATCGCTCCCGGACTTCGCTTCCTTGTTCGCCGCTTTCTGCTGTTTGATCTGCGCGTCACGCCGCAGCTCCAGCGCGGGCACAAAGTACTTGTCGGCCAGTTCGCGTGAGCTCATCTTGAGCGTCGCGAACTCGTCGAGACGCGTGCTCATCGCGGCGTCGGCGATCTTCTCGGGGTGCAACTGCGCGTCGATGTAGGCGGCGAGCCCCTGCTGCTGCACGCGCTCGATGTCGCCGGGCCGCGGACCGAAGCCAATGCGATCCAGCACATGGGCGACCGTGCGCGCGTCGGCCTTCGCCGGCACCGCGCTGTCTTTCTGGGCGCCGAGGGGCGAGACGAGCAGGCTGAACAGGACGGTGGCCGCAGCTGTCGCCGGAATCAACCGGGGAGTGCGTAAAGTGCGGAACGTCATACTGCATTAGACCTGTACAGTGGACAAAGGAAACAGGCCTCTTCGGGGGCCGGGAGGCAGGGTCGGGCATGCGGCTCGTGACGGCCGAAGCGGGCGTGTTGACGGAGATTCTCGACGGCACCTATCCAATTTGGGGGGAAGGACTTAGCCGCGACGCCTACGAAAAGTGGAATCGCGCCCAGATGGAGACAATCTGGGGGCGCGCGAACCTCCGCCGGGTCGCCCTGACCGACGGCGGTCGGGTGCTGTCGAGCGCCAAGCGATACGACCTGGAGGCCCTGTCCGGGGGACGCCGGGCGCGCGTCCTCGGAATCGGCGCGGTGTTCACCGATCCGAGCCTGCGCGGCCAGGGCCACGCCGCGGCCTTGGTCGAGGCGATGATCGCCGACGCGGCCGCCCGGGGCTGCGAGCTCGCGTTGCTGTTTTCGGAAATCGGCGCGGCCTACTACGAGCGGCTCGGCTTTCATGTGATCGCGCAGCGCGTGCCGACGATTGAGGTCGTGCGCAAGCCCGGCGCGCCGGCGCAGCTCGTGCGCGCGGGAGAGCCGACTGATTTCGACGCGATCGCGGAGATGGCCGCGCGCGCGCGGCACGGCGCGGCGTTCGCGCTCGATCGCTCCGCGCACTTCATCGCGTTCATGCTCGCGCGCAAACGCCTGCTCGCCGGTCTCGGGCCCGCGGGCCTGCGCAGCGTCGAGTTCTTCGTGACCGAGGAGGCGTATCGCGCCGTCGCGTACGTCGTGATCTCGCGCGGGCCGCACGGCGTGTTCCTCGAGGATTGCGGCGACTGCGATCCCACGGGCGCGCGCATCGGCGCGATGCTGCAGGTCCTCGACGCGCGCGAGCCGGCCGAGCCGCCGCTGCGGTGTCGGGCGTCGATTCCGCCGGGCCTCGCGCCATCGCAGTGGCGAGTGCTCGGCGACGCGCCCGCGGACGAGATCATGATGGCTCGGTTGCTGGGCGAAGATCGGGCGATCATGCCGAGTCAGACCGTCTACCCCCACCTCGACGTCTTTTAGATCAGCAGCCGAAGTTCCCGCCGCTAGCTCCCCCGAACAGGAGGAACGTCATGATGATCAAGGTGTCACGCCTCATCGTGTGCGCGCTGGTCGTCTTGCTCGGCGCGCAAGTTGCCGACATGCGAATCGTGAGCGCGGCGGAGCCGCAGCGCTATTTCGGCGTGCGGTATCACGAGTACACGATTCCCGCGGGCACGCGCATCTCGGTGCGGCTCGCGAACACCGTGAGCTCGGAATCGAGCCGCGTGGAAGATCCGGTGAGCGCGACGCTGACGTCGCCGATCGTGATCGACGGCGCGCGCGTGCTGCCGGCCGGCAGCGTCCTGCGCGGGGACGTCGTCAGCGTGCAGCGGTCCGGCAAGGTGAAGGGCCGCGCGAGCCTCGCCCTCCGCTTCGACACGCTGACCGCTCGCGGCCAGGCCTATCCGATCGTCGCGCGCGTCTCGCGCGTGGCGCCGGCGACCAAGGCCGACGATGCGAAGAAGATCGGGATCCCGGCGGCCGCGGGCGCGGCCATCGGCGCGATCGTCGGCGGCGGCAAGGGCGCGGCGAT
>DATEGZ010000128.1:0-4583 GCA_035279905.1 Vicinamibacterales bacterium | reverse complement strand
GTATCGCCTCGCCCGCCGCCCGCTCCGCGTCCACCGCGTGCACCCCGTCCGGTCGCCGTCGGCGGCGGAATGAAGTACGCGACCCAGCGCGCGTTGTCGGAGAACGACGCGTTCGTGCCGCGCGGGATTTCGTAGCTCGTGGTCGTGTCGAGCGACTTCACGAACAACGTGCCGTCGCCCTCATTCGGCGTGACGGTGTAGAGCATCCACTTGCCGTCGGTCGAGATCGCCTGGTTCGCGAGGCGTTTGAACCGCGGGTAGTCGGCGAGCGTAATCGGCCGCGGCGTCTTCGGATCGACGGTCGCTGACGCGGCCGGTTTGGGCGCCGCGGACTGCGCCTGTTCCTGCGCGCGGATCAACAGCGGCGCGAACGCGAGCACGAACGCGACGACGAGAACGAGACGAAGGAACGAGGCGCGATTCTTCACGGGGCCCTCCGAACGGGCGCAGGATAGCACCGATCCTGACCACGGAGGGCTTTACCGCTTCACCCCGAACAGCGCGCGGATCACGAATCCGCCAAGATCCGTTTCGCCGAAGGCCTGCGATGCGCCCGCGGTGCCGATCGCGTTCGGCACGCCGCGGTACTGCACTTCGGCGCCGGCGACGAGGTTCTTGTGAAACGTCCGGTCGAATCCGCCGAACACCGAGTAGCCGGTGAAGGTCTTCGACGTGTTGTCTTCGGCGGTCCCGCTCGGCGTCGTCTCCGAGTAGTTCAGAAAGACGACGCCCGCGCCCGCGTAGACGGCGTAGCGGCCGCGTCGATCGACGACCGACCGCCAGCCGCCGCCGATCTCAATCGGCGTCATGCCGACCTTCAGCGGAATGCCGAGCGGAAAGGCCTGGCCGTTGTTGACGAACACGCGCTGGCCGTCCTTGCCGGCATGCGCGAACGTCGCGCGGATGAACACCTTGCTCGCGACGTTGGTCACCTCGAAGCCCGCGCCAAACCCGTTGGTCGTCGACGATCCGGTAACGGCTTTGAACGTGTCCGCCGCGGCGAGCACATCGAACTCGTAGAAGCCGTAGGCGCGAACGCCGACCGGCGGCTTCTTCGGCGGCGGACGACGAACGGGCTGGTTGGAGGCGGGGGGGCGCGCTTGCGCGAACGCGGTCGCGGGAACGAGCGCCGCGCAGACGAGGACGAGAGCCGGAATCGCGCGTCGCATGGCCGGCCCTACTTGATGATGCCGTGGCCGAAGAGCGCGGCACGGGGCTGGATGAGGCCGAAGCCGAACAGGTCATCACGGCCCGGCTGGCCCAGATCCTTCGCGGTCTGTTTGATCAGCGCTTCCACGGCCGCCGGGTCGGTCACGCCCTGCGACATCGCGAGCGCGGCGAGGCCGGCCACATGCGGCGAGGCCATCGACGTGCCCTGATAGCCGATGAGATCGTACCGGTCGAAGCGCGGCACCAGAATCGTCGGATCCTGATCGGGAAACAGCAGCGTCGTCTGCCAGACCAGGCCGAAGTCGAGCCCGCTGCGGTCGTTCACGTCGCCGCCGGGCGCCGCGATCTCGCAGTACGACCCGCTCGACGAGTAGGACGCATGGTTCGAGAACTTCGTCACGGCGGCGACCGACATCGCGCCGTCGATCGACGCAGCGTAGAAGGAGGGATACTCGATCGGGTTGCCGAGATCGTAGCTGTTGCCCATCGCCATCGCGACGAACGCGCCATGCTGCACCGCGTAGGTGACGGCGTTGCGCATTTCGTCCGACGGATCCTCACCGCCAAGGCTGATGTTGATCACCTTCGCGCCGTTGTCGGCCGCGTACCGGATGCCGGAAATGATCGCGTCGAACGGACAGTCCGCGGCGTCGTCTGGCAGAAACCCGGTTTGGCCGGCTTGCGCGCGGGCAATCATCAGTTCCCAGTAGCCGACGCACACCTTCACCGGCATGAGGCGCACGTTGTAGGCCATGCCGGCGCCAAGCAACCCGTTGTTGGTGGCCTCGGCGATCGTGGAGCTCACGTGCGTGCCGTGGCCGTCGAAGTCGAGCACCGGCCCGCCGCTCGGCATGAACACGAAGTCGTGAGGGCTGACGATGCGCGACGCTGGCAAGTCCGGGCTCACGTCGAACCGAAGCGACACGTTTTCGATCTTCGAGCCGGTGAACAGCGGAAACGTGAAGGACTGCTTCACCGTCGTCACGCCGGTGTCGATTGTCGCGACGATCAAGTTCGAGCTGCCGCCGGGATTGATGTCCCATGCGCGCGGCATGTCGATCAGCTGCAGGTTCCACTGGTAGGTGCCGAAATCCGGGTCGTTCGGGGTGCCGAACAGCCGCGGAAAGCTGACGGTCCGCAGCGCGCGGCTCCGGCTGATCGGAACGTGCGCGAGGTAGTTCGGCTCGGCCGCCGCGACCTCCGGCTGCTCCGACAATTGCTCAGCCAGGATGTGCGCGTCGGGCTGGGTCTCGTCGCGCAGCACCGCCAGGCCGCCGGGCAGCCAGCGCAGCCCGTCGACCGACGGGCGGCTGCGCAATCCGAGCAGCGCACGTTGTTGCTGCGCGGGCGTCATGCCGGGCTTGAATCGCACCAGCACTTCACCCGGCACGTAGTTCAGTCGACGGGCACGCGCGTCGAGCAGCGCCTCAGCGCGTGACGCCGTCAGTTGAAGCGAACCGGCCGGAACGGGCGCCGCCTGTTGAGGAAGCGCCGACAGTCGAGAGTCGTGAACAAGAAAGACGAGCGCGAGAAGAATGGCGAACGCGGTAATGAAACGTCGGGGCATGAGATCTCCCAACGTCCAATATACATGCCGTCCGACAACCTATTTCCAGTCACCGACCCGCACGCTCGATCCCGGACCGCTCATGACCACGACCGCGACGTGCTGTCCGGACACCGTGACCTGCCCGATTTCCGCGTCGTCGCGCTCCGCGTAGCGGAGCGCCTCGCCAGAACCCGGCCGCACGTTCACGGCGACCGCCGAGCCGCGCCACCATCCAACGGCCCAGCCGCCGGCGTCAGCGTGGAACAGCAGGAACTGTCCCGGCAGGAGCGCGCGTGGCGCGATGGCGTGCGTCGCCGGATCGATCGTGAAGATCCGCGATCGTGTGCCGTCGAACGACACGCAGATCGGAGGCTCGCCCACGACCGGGCTCGCCTCGCAGCTGAGATGCAGCCGCGACGTCGCGATCCCGGTCGCGCCGTTCGAGGTGACCGTGAGGAGCCGCGATGTCATTCGCTCCGACGGCTCGACCAGCTGCGCCAGCTCCCAGGACACGCCATCGAACAGCCGGCGCGAGTAGCGCGTTTCGAGCACGAGCGCCGCGTCGGCCGAGGCTGAGAGCGCCCGCCGCCACGCGTCCTGCGCTTTGCCCGCGTCCCACTGGTGCTCGTCGATGTCAGTGCCGCCGATCTGCCCGGCGGCCGACGCCGTCACGCGCTTCCGGTCGTATCCGAGCAGCTGCCAGCGTTCGCCGGACCGATCGACCAGGAGGCGCGTCGCCGTCATGCCGATCACGTGCTGCTCCCACACGACCTGGTTGCCGGCAGCGAGATCGATCTCGCGGATCACCGAGCCCTCGCGCGGCGTCTCGAGCAGCAGCACGTGATGATCGTCCAGGAACACGCCGTCTTCCATCGGGAACGGCGCGAGCGGCCCGCCGGCCACGCCGGCGTGCACGGTCCGGCGATCCTCGTTGTCGAGCGAGACGAGCAGCACCGCTGTGCCGCCAGGCGATAGCCGCAGATCGCTCACGGTGAAATCCGCCGGGAACGACGCTGTGTTCGCCGGCACGACGGTGCGCGGCTGGATCGAGGGTGCCGGCAGAAGAAACGAATCCCGTCCCGCGGCGTCGAGAAACATCGTCGATCCGGCGACCGCGGCTGAGAGTCCGCAGGCCGTCGCGGCGAGCGACAGCCAGCGCGCGCTCGGCCTTGGCCGTCTCAGATTCGCGACGGCAAAGGCAATCGAGAGGATCGCGGCGGCCGGCCACGCGCGCGCGGCCTGGTGCAGCGTGATCACGCTGGCTCCGCTCGCGGCGATCGGCACCCAGGCGAGCGCGGCCATCACGCCAAGCGCGCTCACGAACGCGTACGACGACGGCCGAACCGGCTCGCGACGATTCACGAACACGGTGAGGAGAAGACCGGCGGCGCAGATCACCAGCCCGATCGCCATGAGCACGGCCGGACCGCCCGCCTGCTGCCCGAGGTCGCGCACGAGCACGCCGCTCGCGACGACGGCGGCGGTCGCGGCGGCCAGCGCCATCACGCGATCGGATCGAATCGCCGCGACGAGCATGACGAGCAACGCGCCGATCTGACCCGCGCCGATCGCCGCGATGGCGGCGACGAGCGCGAGCACACGCGCGATCATCGGCGACACGCCCGATCGCGCGGCAGGCTTCGCGAGGCGAGTGTCGACTTCGTCGAGCACCGACTGCGCGCGGGCGAGATCCGCCGCGGCAAGCGGCAGCTCCCAGCGCCGGCCGCCGCGATCGACAGCGATGAGCTGGGCGGCGCCGGACCTCGCCGGCCGGACGCGCAACTGCTCGAGATCGCCGTAGTCGATCGTGTGCGCGGACGCGTCGCTCTCCTTCCAGAGGAGGCCCTCGTCTCGAAACGTGACG
>DATEGZ010000127.1:0-9035 GCA_035279905.1 Vicinamibacterales bacterium | reverse complement strand
TCGCGCGGCCTCGTACGATTCCGGCGACCCGAGAGCGTTGGCGGCCATCGCCGGCAGCCGCTCCGCGAGCGCCGTGCGGTTGGTCCGCGCGGCCTCGAGCAATCCTTCGAGCTGTGCGCGCTCGGCGATGGCACCGCCGGTGGCCAGCGCCGCCTCGAGCTCCGCGGTCACCGCGTCGAGCGTCTTCACGATGCCGGGAATGGAGTCGAGCGCGGCCTGCGCTCGCGGTTTGGCGCGCTCGACGTCGGCGGGATTCTTCGCATTCACCAGCTTCGCTACGCCGCCATCGTCGAAATCGCCGAACGCCTTGAACCAGACGAGCAGGGCTCGGTGCAATGTTGGGTGGGATGTCTCGAGGTTTTCGACCGTGTATCGATTGATCAATCGATCGTCGAACAGGCCCATGTGATTCAGCTCCGCTGAAGCCTCAACTCGAGGTGACGCTTCACGTCCGGCCACTCTTCCTTGATCACGCTGTACATCACGCTGTCGCGCACGGTGCCGTCCCGGCGCCGCTGGTGGCGGCGGAGCACGCCGTCCTTCTTCGCGCCGAGCGCCTCGATCGCGCGTTGCGACGCGAAGTTGAAGTTATCGGTGCGCAAACCGACGACCCGGCAGCCCAGCCCCTCGAACGCGTGTTGGAACAGCAAGAGCTTACACGCAGTGTTGACGTGCGTGCGCTGCCATTGCTTCGCGTAAAACGTGTACCCGATCTCGACGCGGTCGATGTCCGCGACGATGTCGTGGTAGCGCGTGGTGCCGATGATCGCAGCGCTCGCGGCCTCGCGCACCACCCACGGCAGCATGTGGCCCAGCCGCTGTCCTTCCAGCGCCGCCGCGATGTAGGCGCCGACGCGAGTGGGCTCGGGCACAGTCGTAAACCAGAGCGTCCAGAGCTCGCCGTCGCTCGCCGCGGTCCGCAGTCCGTCCTCGTGTGTCGCGTTCAACGGCTCGAGCCGGACGCCGTGGCCTTCGAGGGTGATGGGCGCCGGGTGAATCATCGGTTCACGACCATGATGGCGAGGCCGTCGTAGCCCTTGACGCCAACGGTCTGGATCTCGGTCGCCGAGACACGGCGCTCCTTCGCCAGCGCCTCGTTGAACCGGCGGATGCCCTGCACGTTCGCGTCGGTGGACGAGGCGTCAACGATCTTGCCGTCGCGCACGACGTTGTCCGCGATGATCAGGGCGCCGGGGCGCGCGAGCGTGATGGCCCACGACAAATACTCGGTGTAACCGCCCTTGTCCGCGTCGATGAAAATCAAATCGAACGGCCCCTCGCTCCGAAGCGACGGCAGCTGGTCGAGTGCCGGGCCGACGCGTACGTCGACGACCGCCGAGAGTCCCGCGCGCGCGACGTTCGCGCGGGCGACGTCCGCGTGCTTCTGTTCGAGCTCCAGCGTGATGAGCCGGCCGTCCGGGGGGAGCGCGCGCGCCAGCCAGATCGTGCTGTAGCCGCCGAGCGTGCCGATCTCGAGCATGCGCCGCGCGCCGATCGCGGTCGCGAGCACCTGCAGCAGCTTGCCCTGGGCGGGCGAGACGGCGATCGCCGGCAGGCCGGCGGCCGTGCTCGCCGCCAACGCGGCGTCGAGCGCGGAATCGGGCGGCACGAACAAACGCTCGATGTACTGATCAACCTGCGTCCACTGTTTCTTGGTCATCGAAGACATCACCACACGAGCGAATCACGCGGGCTTCGCCTGCGGCGATCGGCCGCGCCGCACGAAGAGAATGCCGAGCACGAGGCCCACGATCGCGCCGACAGTCGCGCCAACCAGCTGGCCGAACATCAATTTCTGTGTCGCGTACTTGATCACCGCCGGCACCTGCACGAGCGCCTGCACGTCGGCGCCGTGCGGCAGCCCGCCCGGTTCGGTGTACCACGAAAGGGCCGGCGGCACGATGTAGGACGCGGCGACGATTCCCAGCAGCGCGCCGATCAGGACGAAGATCGTTGTGGTCTTGATCATGAAATTTTCTTGTAGAACACCATCGTGTCGGTCATCACGCCGGCCGGGTCGAGCGCGTAGTCAGGAATCCTGCCGACGGCGGTCCATCCGAGCTGACGATACAGCCGATCGGCCGGAGTCTCCGGCACGGTGTCGAGCGTCAACAGCGTGTAGCCGCCCGCGCGTGCGGCGTCTTCGACCGCGGTCATCAGCTGCGTGGCCAGTCCCTGCCGGCGGCCGCGGCGGTGCACGATGAGCTTCGCGACATCCGCGCGGTGCGGTTGATTCGGCGCCCACGACGGATGCATCTGCACCGATCCCACGATCCCCTCGTCGTCGCGCGCGACCAGAAACACCGCGCCCTCGCGCGCGGAACCGACGGTGTCGCGCCACCACGCCTCCGCCTGATCGAGCGTCAGCGGCGCGAGAAAGCTCACCGACGCGCCGGAGTCCACGGCGTCGACGAGCAGCCGCGCGAGATCCTGATAGTCGGCGTCGGAAACCGGCGCGATCAGTGGCTCGATACCGTCCATCGCGTCCTTAGCGTTTGAGCGCGTCCTTGAGCGCCTGGACGATTGCCGCGTGGCTCCCGGTGTCCGAGAGCTTCACGATGCCGGCGTTCGTCTGATATTGCGCCGGCCCGGCAGGCGTCTCCGACGCCGGACGGACACGCAGGTCCGTTCGCGGATTGCCCGGCGAGCTTTCGTAAATCATCGGTATCTGACTTCTTGTGTCCGGCTGCAGCCCGCCAAACCCGCCAATGTAGCCCCATTTGCCGAACGCGATCGCCTGACCCGTGCCCGCGACGGCCTGCAAATCCGCCCACTCCTTCTTGATCGTGTCGATCGCCGCCGGCGTCGCGGACTCAGGCAGCCGGAAATACATGTAGCCGCGCTTTGCCGGCGAAAACGCCGATGGGCCCACGGCGATGTCCGCGTACGCAAACGCGCCCCACACCTGAATTCGCTCGGGCGCCGCGGCGCTCGGTTCGAAGACGACCTTCTCGACGATGCCGTAGACGCCGATGGGACCGCTGGCGACGACGAGCGCGCCTCCCACGACGAACGCGAACGCGGCAACAACGGGTGTGATTCTCTTCATAGCGCCTCCCCGCTGCCGACCATCCTAGAGTGAGAACGGCTCGAACGCGAAATGAGAACAGCGCATGTTGACAGCGGCGCCGGCCCGGGTGTAATGGTAACCATATGGTTACCAGTCAACGGCGCCTGGATCGCGCGTTCGGCGCGCTCGCCGATGGCACCCGGCGGGCGATCCTCAACCGGCTGACGCGCAGTGATGCCACCGTCGGCGAGCTGGCCGAGCCATTCCGCGTGTCGCGCCCGGCCATTTCCAAGCACCTCGTCGTGCTCGAGCGCGCCGGCCTGGTCCGGCGGACGCGCGAGGGACGCACGAGCCGTTGCACGCTCGACCTGACCACAATGCGCGAAGCGTCCGAGTGGATGGATCGATACCGGATCTTCTGGACGGGCCGGCTCGACGCGCTCGCCCGCTACGCCGAGCGGACACGAACATGACGACCGCGCCACTCTCGCTGACGGTGTCGCGGGTCATCCGCCGGAACGCGGACGCCCTCTTCCGCGCCTGGACCGATCCGCGCGAGCTGATGCACTGGTGGCGGCAGGAGGGCGACGGCTGGACGTTTGCCGGCGCGTCGATCGACCTCCGCGTCGGCGGCGCGTACCGCCTCGGCATGAACGCGCCGGATGGCCGCAAGCACGTCGCGAGCGGCGTGTACCGCGAGATCGAGCGCCCGCACCGCCTGGTCTTCACGTGGGACTGGGAGGACAACCCGGTCGGGAACACGCTGGTCACTGTGGAGTTCAAGGCGCTCGACACCGCCAGGACGGAAGTCGCCATCACGCACGAACGTTTCGCAGACGCCGCCCGCATGGGCCGGCACGAACAAGGCTGGACGGAATTGCTACGACTGCTCGAGCAGTACACCGGCTGAGGCGCCGGTGCGAGAGGAGGTCACATGACAACCAAAGAAACGGTACAGAACTATTTCAGCAGCCTCAAGCAACGGAACAACTGGGACACGTTCATGGCTGACGACGTCGTGTTCACGAGCTTCACGAGTCCGATCAAGCGCGTGAGCGGCAAGGCCTCGTTCCTCGAGTCGACAAAGCGCTTCTACTCCACGATCGCCGGCGTTGACGTCAAAGATCTGTTCGTCGAGGGCAACAAGGCGTGCGCGCGGACCACCTATTCGCTCCAGTTCCCCGGAGGTCAGGCGATCACCAGCGACGTCGCCGAAGTGTTCGAGGTCCGGAACGGCAAGATTCAGTCGTTCGACATCTACTTCGACAGCGCGCCCTTCCCGAAGTAGAGTTCCACCAGGAGGAGCCATGAGGAAGAACACGTTGATCGTCGGGTTGGCCCTGGCCGCCGGGGTCGTCGCGAACGCAGGTGGTCAGACCTCAGCCATGCCCAAGGATGCGTGCGCGCTCCTCACGGTCGCCGAGATTCAACCGCTGGCCGGCACATTGGTCAAAGACGGCACGCCGGGGAAGGTCACCGCGCTCGGCTCGATCAGCTGCACCTACACCTGGGGCCCGACGGGCTACGCCGCCACCGGCCAGTATCAACTCAATGTCCTCGCCACCGAGGCGTCGAAGGCGTTTCCCGGCATGAGCACCGCGCTGATCAAACAAGCGATGGCGGCGCGCGTGAAAGCCGGCGGCGAATCGGCCGAGGTGCCCGGCATCGGCGACGAAGCCACCGTCGAGTCCGACGCGCCGACACGCATCAACGCGAAGACGCTCGCGAAAGGCGTGTTCCTCTCCGTCGAGCTCGAGGGCCCGAACGCGCGCCTGAAGAAGGATCAGGTGATCGCGCTGCTCAAGACCGCCGCGGGGCGGCTCTAGACGATGGCGCCAACGGAAGAGCCGACAAACCGATACGCGCCGTATTTCTCCCTCGCCGGGTACCTCGTGTACTTCGTGTGTGGGGGCCTCGGCGCGGCGATGCCGAACGAAACCTTTGGCCAGGCGCTGAGCTGGCAGCTCGCGTCCGGCGGCGCGCTGACGGCCAACGTGATCGCGGGCATCTGGCTCGCCAGGCGCGGCGAGGATCTCGCTGCCGCCGGATTCACGATGCTCGGCATCGTCTACGGCGTGTACTTCGCGTCGATCGTGGTCGAGCACATCGACATGCGCCTCGCCGTCGCGGGCGTCTTCCTGATGATTCCGGCCCAGATTCTCATCACCTTCTGCCGGCTGTTTCCGATCTGGGTCAAAGTGGCCGGCGTGATTGTCTGCCTGTGTTTCGCCGGCGAGTATGTCGCCGTCATCACCGAGTCATCACACGTCCGCGGATGGCAGACGTCGAGCTATCTCTTCGCGGAAATCCTGGCGGTGATTTGGGGCGTCTGCTTCGTCAGAGGAGCCAGGCGCGAAGCCGCCTGAGATCAGACGGCCGGGACGTCGAAGAAATCCACGACGCCTGAGTCGAGCGAGTACTCCGCGCCGACCACGAGCAGGCCGCTCGTCTGGATGAGCTGCTCGAGCACGGGCGAGCCGTGGCGCAAGTGGTCGGCCGACGCACACACGTTCGCGCGCACCGCACGCGAGACCAGCGACTCGTCGAACGGCGTACCATCCGCGTTCAGCAGGTGCTTCACCGCTGGCCGAATCAGATCGACGATGGACTTGAGGTTCTTGGACTGGCCGCTCGCGGGACGCCGTAACTGTTCGAGCGTCGCCGTCACGGCGCCGCACTGCGTGTGCCCGAGCACGACGACCAGCTGGGTGTGAAACCGCTCGGCGGCGAATTCCACGCTGCCCACCTGCGAGGGCGCGACGATGTTGCCGGCGACGCGGATGACGAAGAGGTCGCCGAGACCTTGATCGAACACGAGTTCGGCGGGCACGCGCGAGTCCGAGCAGCCGAGGATGATCGCGAACGGCTCCTGGCTTTCCGCGATCTCCGCGCGGCGCTCGGCGGTCTGGCCGGATCCACGCCGGGCCCGCTCGGCCACGAACCGCCGATTGCCTTGGCGTAGTCGTTCGAGAGCTTCCGACGCGGGAATCATGAGGGGAGCGGACGCGCTACTGCGGCCGCTTGAACAATCCTCCGTAGACGGCCTTCGCGAGAATGTGTCCCTGGATCGCTTTCATGATCACCGCGCGCGTCTCGAACGCGTCGGCGCCGGGCTGCACGTCGAGCTTCGTGTCGAGCGCGTAGAGCTCGAACACGTAGTGATGGAGCGGACCGGTCGCGGCCGCGCCAGGCCCGCGGTAGACCGGACCCGTCGCGCTCATCTGAAAGCTGCCGTCCGGTCGCTGCAATCCCTTCGGCACGCCTTCGGGCAAGCCCGTCATCGTGCCGGGAATATTCCAGAACACCCAGTGCGCCTGATCGTCCGTCGTCTTGTTTCGGACGACGTCGAGGTCGTGCATGTGGAGGAAGAAGGTCTGCGTGCCGGCGGGCACGTGGGCCCAGGTCATCGCCGGTGACGTGCCTTCGCCGGGCGCGGCGCCTTCCGCGGCCTGGCTGAACTTGACCGGGATCACGCCGCCGTCGGGAAAACCGGAGATCGTGAGCGTCATCGCGGGCGCGGCTGCCGCGGGCGGCTGAGCCGCGCGCTGCCCGCCACGGTCCTGCGCCGCCATCGGCGTCGCCGCGAGCGGCACGATCATCGAAACTGCAAACCAGTGTCCTGGGCGCATGGGTCCTCCCTGAACACTCTACCTTGTTGGCCAGATGGAGTTCACGCGTCAGGCTTTGGCAGCGTCGCGCTCCGGAACATCGACGCCCAGAGCGCGCGGTCCTCGGGCGACAGCACCTCGAGCTCCTCGAAGAGCTCGCGCGCGAACTCGACGTCGGCCAGTCCGCTCGCGGTGATGAGGTGCCGGTCGCGGACCGCGGGCGCATCCACGTAGCGATCGGCATCCGCATAGCCTGGAACGAGCGCGCGCAGGTACTGCAGCCCGTTGCTGGTGTGGCGGCGCCCCTTGAGGAGGCCGATCCTCGCGATCGCGACCGTCGCGGCGCAAATCGCCGCGATCGGCACGCCGCCGGCGTCGAGCCGCGCGAGCAGCGCGCCGAGATCAGGCTCGATCGACGCCGTCTCCCAGCGGTCGCCGCCGGGCAGGATGAAGGCGGCAACGTTCAACACGTCGACGCTCGAGATCGTGGTCGACGGCAATACCGTGATGCCACCCATCGAGCACACCGGATTCGCCGTAAGACCGACCGTCTCGACGCGGTACCCGCCGTGCCGCCGCAGCTCCGCCACAGCGTGCGCCGGCTCCCAATCCGCGAAGCCGTCGACGACGAGGAGGTAGATCGCTTTCTCCGGCTCGCTCGACGGCGTCATGGGACCCGCCTCTCTGTCTCGCTACGCGAATCCCGGCGGCCGCTCACCCACGACGCCGAAGGCTTTCTCCAGCGCGATGCCGACCTGCCCGATCAGGCCGTCGTCGAACAAGCGGCCGAGAATCGTGATGCCGTGCGGCACGCGGCGCGGTGTCGTGAATTTCGGCAGCGGGTTGGCAGGATCCGGCGCCCAGTCACTGCGGGCTTCGGAGATCTGCACGAATCCGGCGCGGAGCGTGAGCGACGGATGGCCGGTGAAGTTCGTGATCGTGAGCTGCTCGTCGCGAAGCGACGGGACGATCATGATGTCGACGTCCTTGAACACGCGCGCCATCTCGAGCGCGACTTTGCGGCGCAGGCGATCGGCCTGGACGAAGTCGACCGCGGACAGGAATCGCGTCATGCGAAACATGTTCGGCCACGCGTCCTTGACCTGCACTTTCAACGAGCCGAGCAGGTTGTTGAGCGCGAGATCTTCGAACGACGCCGCGCCCTCGGCGAAGAGAATCGGCATGAGCGAGCTGTAGGGCCAATCCGGCAGTGTGACTTCCTTCAGCTCCATCCCGAGCGTTTTCATCGTCTCCATCGCGGCGCGGTCGACGTCCGTTGCCGGGTTGTCCTTCATCCATGACGCGATGTAGCCGACCTTGAGGCCTTTGACCGGCGCCGCGGCGTCGAAGTCGAGGTGGCTCGGCACGCTCGACGCGTCGCCCGCGTCCGGGCCAGTGATCGCCTGGAGCACGAGCATGGTGTCCTCGACCGAGCGCGTCATCGGGCCGAGCTTGTCGAGCGACCAGCACAGCGTCATCGCGCCCGTGCGCGGCACGCGGCCGAACGTCGGGCGCAGACCAGTGACGCCGCATCGCATCGCGGGCGCGACGATCGACCCGCCGGTCTCGCTGCCGATCGAAAACGCGACGAGCGCGGCCGCGGTCGCGGCGCCTGGACCGGCACTCGATCCCGACGCGCCCTCTTCCGGCAGCCACGGGTTCATCGTCTGACCACCGAACCAGATGTCATTGAGCGCGAGGGCGCCGAGCGAGAGCTTCGCGACCAGCACCGCGCCGGCCTCGTCGAGCCGCCTTACGACCGCGGAGTCCGCCGCCGGCACGCGATTGCGGAACGGCTCGGCGCCGTAGGTCGTGAGGATGTCCTTCGTGTCGAGCAGATCCTTCACGCCGTACGGCACGCCGTGGAGCGCGCCGCGATACTTCCCTTTCGCGATTTCCTCGTCCGCCTGCTTCGCCCGCGCGATCGCGTGGTCTTTCGTGACCGTGATCACCGCGCGGATCTTCGGGTCGAGCCTCTCGATGCGGGCGAGGTAGATGTTGGTGAGCCGCTCCGACGTCAGCTTCTTCGATTCGATCCAGCGCGACAGCTGCGTCACCGGCGCGAACGCGATCGCGTCGTCCGAGGCCGGCAGCGGCGCGGCGTCCGGCTTCGAGCGTACGAAGCGATCGTGTGTCGATCCCGCCGGCACGCCGGGCAGCATCGGATCCCACGTCGTCCCGGGCGCATCGGTGGCCGCGATCGCGACTTTTCTCGGGCCCGTGCGCCGCTCGAGGTACGGCGCCATTGCGCTGCGCCACGAGTCCACGGCCTGCTGCCGCTCGGCCGGCGTCATCGTGACCTGCATCAGCTTCTCAGCCTCGACGAACGTCGTCGGCGTGATGGCCGGTCCGACGCCCGGCGCGGTCGCAAACGCCGGCGGCGCGCCCGGGGTCGTCGGCGTCGCTTGTGCGGGCGG
>DATEGZ010000126.1:0-40727 GCA_035279905.1 Vicinamibacterales bacterium | reverse complement strand
CACTCCCGGTATGTTTTCTTACTGAATGCCGCAGGTGGCCGTGAAGACCTTGCCCGGCTGGCCGGGCACGGCACCGCCGGGGAATCCGTCGCCGTGCGCGAGGTGCGCCGGCTCGGCGTCGATGCTCACGGTGATCAGATGGAAGTCGCCGTTGCCGGTCCGATGGCACAGCGAGACCTTCTGGCCTTCCTGCCCCGACGCGACGCCCAGGTAGTGACTCGAGTCAGAGTCGGTCGCCGTGCCGGAGAACCCACCCGCCGCCCAGTTGGCGGTCGCCGTGCCGACGTTGCTGTACTGACCCAGCGTCGCGACACCCGATCCGATGCACGTCATCGTCGCGCCCGCCGCCAGCGTCGTCTGGCCTGAGCAGTTCACAGCGACGCCGCGATCATCGGTGACATTGATCCCGGTGAGCGGCACGGTGCCGATGTTCGTCACCTTGTATTCCCACGTGATCGCGCTCCCGACCACGAGCGAGGGACCCGGCGCCGCGTCGGCATCCTCCCCGTTCGTGAACTTCTTGATGTCCACGGGAGAGATGCCCGTGTAGTTGCTTGGATCCGAATCCGTCACCGTGCCCGAGTTTGCGCCGCTGGTCCAGTGAGCCGTGACGGTTCCGACGTTGCGGTACAGGCCCAGCGTCGTCGCGATCCCGGTGGCCGTGCACGTCATCGACGCGCCCACGGCCAGCGTGGTCTGGCCGTTGCAGTTGGGCGTCACGCCCTTGTCGTCGACGACTGAGACCGCCGTGAGATCCACAGAACCGATGTTCTTGACGACGTAGCGCCAGGTCACCGTGCTGCCGAGCGTAATCTGCGGGCCGGGCGCGTTATCGGCGTCCTCGCCGTTCGTGGATTTCTCGATATCGACGGCCGGGCCAACGGGCCGGCAGCTGCTGTCGAAGACTTTGCCCGGCTGTCCCGGCACCGGCTCGCCAACCTTGGCGTCGCCATGCGCGCGGTGTGCCGCTTCGGCTGAATCGCTGATGTCGATGAGGTGATAGTCGCCGTTGCCCTCGCTGTGGCAGATCGCGATCTTGCCGGAACGCTGGTCGCTCACGACCACGACAGACGAGCCGTTGACCTGAATCTGCAGCTGGACGAACTGATTCGACGTGACGTTGTTGACGTTGGTGGTGCCGTTGACCTCGCCCGAGAATTGCAGCTGGACGTTGCCCGACGGCACCTCTGAAATCAGGAAATTGCCCGAGTCATCCACGATGACGGACAGGTTCGTGCCCATCACTCGGACCGTCACGCCGGCAAAACGCGACTGGGCCGCCGGCGTCGCGCCGCCGGTCACGGCCGCAAGGGCCGACGCCGAGCTGTGCCCATCCGACAGATTTCCGGCAATCGCCGCGGCTGCGGACGAGGTTGGCGAGCTCGACGGCTGGGCCGGCGAGCTGTTGCTGCAACCCACGACGGCGATTGCTGACAGGAGCACAGCACACAGCAGAAACGCCGATTTCGTTGCGGAAGCACGCATGGCCAGGTCCTCCAGGGATCTCGAAGACGAGACGCAATGGGCGTGCCAGCGCAGCCTGTCAAACAGCGGGCACTTGACGCCCCCGTGACAGGTTTGTCAGGGCGTTTCGTGCATCCTGCAGGGGCTCCCGGTGGCAAATTGTGCTGTGTCAATTCTGGTCAAGCACTGACCGGCAACGGCGTCGGGGCGATCCGGGCAATTGGTGCCGCCGCGAGCGGTTGGACCAGTTCCACCATCGTCCTGTTGAATTTCTCAGGCTCATCCACGAACGCTTCGTGCCCGGATTCTTCGAACCGCACGAACGTCTTCGACGGGGCGACGAGCGCGTTGAAGTAGGCGACACTCGTCTCGCACGGCACCCAGTGATCGTGCCGGCCGGCCATGATGACCACCGGCATCTTCAGAACCGGCACCAGCTTGAGGAGATTCAGCGTCGACACTTCAGCCCACATCGCGTCGAGCGTGAACTGGAAGCCACGCAGGAGGTTGGGCAGATCGCGAATTGACGACTCCGGTCGGGCGAACAACGCCCGCGCCGTTCTCCAGGCGACGCGCAGGCGCGTCTGCCCATCCAGCCGGCTGAGGGCCGTGCGCTCGACGAACACACTTCGAGCCGGATACGGTGGCAGTCCGATCGTACGCAGCATCTTCAGCGCCTGTTCGTCCTGGCGCCGGTCGGCTTCGGCCAGGCCGTAGACGTAGGACAACCACTCGGCGGCGGGCCAGTCGCCAATCTGGGCCGCGCCAACATAGACCGAGACCTTCTCGGGATATCGCGCGGCGTAGATCGGTCCGAGCACCGAGCCCCAGGAGTGGCCGAGGATCGCGACGGTCTGCTTGCCGAAGCGCCTGCGCATGACTTCAACGAGCTCGTCGAGATCGGCCACGAACCGATCGACTGTCATCGACGATTTCGGGATCCTTCGATCGAATGACTTGCCGGTGCCGCGCTGGTCCCAGTGCACGACGATGAACGCTCGCTCCAGCGGCGCGTTGTAGTGCCGGAAGAACCCCGTCTCGCTCATGCCCGGTCCGCCGTGCAGAACGATCAGGAGCGGGTTGTGCACGTCCTCCCCGCGCGTCATCACCCACTGATCGATTCCGCCGAGACGCAGGTACTCGATCTCGGCGACGCTGTCAGGAAGCACGCGGCCATCAGCCCCGCGGAAGGGCCGGGTGCGGCCACGTGTCGCCAGCCAGCCCTCGAAGGCGGCGGTCGCGCCAACGAGGAGCCACATCGCGGCGGCGATGAGCCACACGTCGGTCAGGAACGCCACGCCGGTCGCGATTGGCACAAACCACACGATCGAGCTGGCGCTCAGCATCCCGTGCATCAACGTCGTGACGAGCAGGCTGCCGGTGCGATCGAACACCCAGACCAGGAGCACACGGTACGCGGTCAGGCTCGCGACGGCAGCAGAAAAAGACAGCGCCAGGAAGAGGAGTTGTGGCATGCCGCCGGCATACGCGCCGCTGATGAGGACCTGCTGCAGAAAATGCCACAGTGCCCAGAGCACACCGACGATCACGCCGGTCATCGGCACGCTGTAGCGACGCCTCAGCCTCGGCACCGCAAATCCCGTCCAGCCAATTTCTTCGAGGACGATCGTGACGATGGGAACGAAGCCGCCGAGCACGATCGCGACCTTGTGATCGCTCGTCAAGAGCGGCGACTTCAGCGACAGTGCCCACATCACGCCCGCGCAGACGATTGGGGCAGGGAGAATGGCCATGGCGTACCAGCGAATGCCCACACGCCATTTGCGGAGTCGCGAGAACAAGTCGCGATATCCGGCGCGGCCGTCGACGAGCCCGATCAGCAACAGGCCCGAGATGCTTGGCCCCGCCAGCATGGCGATCACGAGGGACGCGAACGAGGCCTCGGCTTCCCAGTTCGTGCTGAAGAGCGACCCCGGCCCCACGGCGAGCAGGATGCCTCCCCATGAGATCGCGAACGTCAGAAGGTAGTACGTGAGCAGCGGATGCTTCTTGAGAAGACTCGCCATAGAGCAGCCTCGCTACCCCGTACAGGTGGCAAATGCCGTACCCGTTTGGGCACACAACTCCGCGACGCGGAGGCCCTCCAGCGCGGTCCGGTGACGTGAACTATTTCGCGGAAGGACGCGGGATTTCCGGCGTCTGGAAGCCCGGCGGCCGCCGGTTGAGGTTCTCGGATTTGTCCTGCCACGCCTTGGCGAGCGCGACGATCTCGCCCTCCTGGTAGAGATGCCCCGAGAACATCACGCCGGTCGGCGTGCCGTTCGCGCGAAAGCCGTTCGGCACCGCGATCGACGGATGGCCGGTGAGGCTCATCACCGGGTTGAGGCTCGTCGCGGAGTTGAGCGTGAGCGTCGTGAACATCACCGCGTCCACGTCGCGCATCGCGCGATCGACTTCCTGCATGATCACAGCGCGTCGCCGGTTCGCCTGGAGATAGTCCACGGCGGTGACGAGCTGGCAGGCGCGCAGAAAGCGGCTCGTGCGCTGGCTCACACCCTTGTGCAACCCTGACGTTGTGAACGAGTCGAACGCGGCCGCTCGCTCGGTGTACTCGATGAAGTAGCTCAGATCGCCCGGCGGCAGAGCGATCTCGTGCGTCGTGCAGCCGAGCCGCTTCAGCATGTCGAGGGCGCGCTGGTTGTTGGCGCGCTGCTCGGGATCGCGCTCCGCATCCATCATCGCGGGCACGTAGCCGATACGCCTGGGATACCGGCCCGCGGCCGGATCCCAGGTGACCGGCATGTCGCGTACCACGGCCAGATCCTGATCGTCAGGGCCTGCGGTCGCGCGGAGCACGATCGCGCAGTCCTGCGCGTGCCGGCACATCGGTCCGATCTTGTCGAGCGTCGTGCCCGCGGCCATTACGCCGTGGCGGCTCACCCGCCCGAACGTCGGCCGCAGCCCGACGAGACCGCAGCGAACCGACGGCGAGAGGATCGATCCTCCGGTGTCGGAGCCGATCGAGAAGCCGACGAGCCCCGCGGCGGTCGCCGCGCCCGGGCCGGCCGACGATCCGCTCGATCCTTCCGCCGGGTTCCACGGGTTGTTGGTGCGTCCGCCGGACCACTGATCGCCGAAGGCGAACTCGCCGGTCGTGAGCTTTGCGACGAGCACGGCGCCGGCCGCGCGCAGCCGCGCGACCACCGTCGCGTCCTCGTCGAACGTCTGCGTCTTGAGCGGCGCCGCGCCCCAGGCGGTGGGCGCGCCCTTCGCCGCGATGATGTCCTTTACGCCGTACGGGATGCCGTGCAGTGGCCCGAGGTCGCGGGCGGCACGCAGCTGCCGGTCCGCCTCGGCGGCTTCTGCCATCGCGCGCTCTTCCGTCAACGCAGCCACGCAATTCAGCACGCCGTTGTGGCGCTTGAGTCTCGCGAGGTACATCGTCGTCAATTCCTGCGATGTGACCTGCTTCGTCCGCAAGAGCGCCGCCAGGTGCGTCACCGGCCAGAACGCGGCCTCTTCGAGATTCGCGGGCCGCTTCACTTGCGGCGCGGCCTCGATCCTGAACACGGGCGCGGGCGCCTTCGGCGGCGCGACACCAGCCGGATTCGGATTGAAGTGAATCGGCAACGGCGACGCGTTGGTGAGCGTAGACTTGTTGATCCCTTCCGCGCCGCGCGCCAGGCTCGAGAGCGAATCGGTCACGTCCTGGCAGTCCTGGTCCGTCCAGTCGAGGCCGGCCAGCCTGGCCGACTCGCGCACCATGTCGACCGTGATCTTCTTCGTGCCCGGCTGAATCTGCGCCCACAGCACGCCGGGGAACAGCGTCGTCGCGAGACCGGCCGACCGGCAGTAGTTGAGGAAGTCGCGTCGTTGCATGCGGAGCAGTCTACGCCCGTCGCCGCGGCTCCGCACGCCACCATTTGACATCCCAATAGAGCCGCGCGATACTCCATTTGAATGACCAATAGACTCCAGCCCAAGGCCGACGTCCTGCAGGGAACGCTCGATCTGATGGTGCTCCGGACGCTGGACGCGATGGGGCCGCAGCACGGATACGCCATCGCCGCGCGGCTGGAGCAAACCTCCGGTGGCGCGTTGCAGCTCAACATGGGCACGCTGTACCCGGCGCTGATGCGGCTCGAGCAGCGCGGGCTGCTGCGCGGCGCCTGGGGTACGACCGATCACAATCGCCGCGCGCGCTTCTATTCGATCACCGCGGCCGGGCGCCGGCAGCTCGCGATCGATCGCGAGGCCTGGGCCCGCATGTCGGCCATCATGCAGCGCGTGCTGGACGGCGAGGCGTAAGCGGCCATGGCGACCTGGCGGGAGCTCATCCAGCGGCTGGTGGGATCCGTTCGGCGATCGCGCTCCGACGCCGACCTCGAAGACGAGTTGCGTCTGCACATCGAGCTCGCGGCCGAGCGCGAGGCGCAGTCCGGACGCGCGGCGCCCGAGGCTCGGAGGCAAGCGCAGCTCGGAGCAGGCAGCATCGCGCACGCGATGGACACGCTCCGCGACCAGCGCGGCCTGCCCTGGCTCGACTCGATTCGTGCCGATCTCGTCTTCGGCTGGCGGCAAATTGGTCGTCACCGAATTGCCAGCATCGCCACCGTACTGTCGCTCGGCCTTGCGATGGGCGCGGCAATCGCGGCGTTTCGACTCGTCGACGCGGTCTTGCTGCGCCCCTTGCCCGTCGCGGATCCCTCGCGACTCTTTGTGATCAGCCGTACGTATGCGGACGTCGGACGCCAGGAAGAACGCGACGACTTCGACTACCCGACGTACCGCCGGTACGCCGCGCGCGCCTCCGGACAGGCCGACCTCGTGCTGATGGGCATGGCCGTGCGGCGGGACGTGGCCTTCGGCACGGGCGAACCTGAAACGGCGGTGCAGCAGTTCGTGTCGGGGAACGCGTTTGCGACGCTGGGTATGCAGCCGGCGCTCGGCCGGCTCCTTGGTGAGAGCGACGATACGATTCCGGGCGGACATCCCGTCGCCGTGATCGCGTACCAATATTGGCAGCGGCGATTCGGCGGCGACCCTTCCGTCATCGGCCAGACCTTTCGGAGGTCCGGCCGGCTCTACACGATCGTGGGCGTCGCCGGCCGCGGCTTTACGGGCACCGAGCCGGGACTCGTCACCGATTTCTTCGTGCCGTCGATGATGAACCCGGAAGCGCTGAACGCAAAGGGCTGGTCGTGGTTCCGCATCTGGGTGCGGCCGCGCGCCAATGTCAGTGCGCTCCAGGTGAAGGCGCTGCTGGGCGACGGCTTTCGATCCGATCAGATCGACCGCGCCAGAGATCTGCCGGCGGACGCGTCAAAGGCACGCGTCGATGCGTTCTGGAGCGAGCATCTGGATCTGCTGCCGGCCGGATCGGGCGCGTCCGGGGTGCAGAAGACCTTCCGACAGCCGCTGTGGATCCTGGCCGCGCTGGCCACGCTGCTCGTGCTGCTGGCCTGCGCGAACGTCGCCAACCTGCTGCTCGCGAGGGCCACGTCGCGAACGATCGAGCTGGCCCTCCGTCTTTCGATTGGCGCCGCACGGCACCGGCTCGTGCAGTTGTTGCTCGTCGAAAGCGCGTTGCTGGCGCTCCTGGCCGCCGCCGTCGGCGCCTTGTTCGCCTGGTGGGCCGCGCCGCTCATCGTCTCGATGCTCGCGCCGGCTGAGCAACCCATCCGGCTGGTGCTCGACCTCGACTGGCGGACGCTCGCGATCGCGGGCACGCTCGTCCTCGCGGTCACCATGCTCTTCGGTCTGGCGCCGGCGCTCCGGGCCTCGAAAACGCCGCTGCTCGACGCCTTGAAGGACGCGCGCGTCGAGCCCGCGCATCGAGGCCTGGCCGATGCGCTCGTCGCCGCGCAGGTCGCGTGTTGCGTGTTCCTGCTCTTCGGCGCGAGTCTCTTCGTCTCAACGCTCGGCCGCCTGCAACATCGCCCGCTCGGATTCTCGCCGGACCACCTCTGGTCGATGTCGGTCGAGAGTACTCGCCAGCTTCCCCCGGAAGCGTGGACGCAGCTGATGGCATCCGTGGGCGGATTGCCCCACGTGAAATCAGCCGCCGTCGCCGGCTGGGCGCCGTTGTCGGGCAATCGTTGGCGGTCATCGATTCGCGTCGCCGGACGTCAGCCGCAGGATCTCGCGCCGCAATGGGTCTCGGTGGCGCCAGGCTATCTCGCCACCATGCAGATGCGGCTCGTCGACGGACGAGATTTTCGCGCCGGTGACCAGCCGCCGGGCGAGAAGGCCGATCGGCCGACACCGGGCGTGGCCATCGTCAACGAGACCTTCGCGCGCGTGTACTTCGACGGCCGCAATCCGATCGGCGAGCGCGTCACGGTGAGCAGTTCGAACGCCCCAATGGAGATCGTGGGTCTGGTGGCTGACGCCGTCTACTTCAGCGTGCGTGAAACCAGCTATCCGTCTGTCTACGTGCCGATCGAGCCGCGCGAAGGCGCCACGCTGCTCGTCCGCACGGAGGGCACCGCGCTCGATCTGCCGCCGCTGCTACGGAGCGAGATCCCCCGCCTTCGTCCTGGCTTGCAGGTGTGGGAGATCGTGCGATTCGAGTCAATCGTCGCGCAGCAGATGATTCGCGAGCGGCTGCTCGCGACGCTCTCGTCGTTCTTTGCCGTGATGGCGCTCGTGCTCGCGATCATCGGCATCTACGGTGTGCTCAACTACGCGGTCACGCGGCAGCAGCGGGAAATCGGCCTGAGGATGGCGCTTGGCGCCCGCCCCGGACACGTCCTCGCGCTCATCACGACACGACTCGCGGGCATGCTGGTCGTCGGCACGGCCGCCGGCATCAGCCTCGGTGTCGCGCTCGGCCGCGTCGTGCGAACACTCCTCTATCAAATGGAGCCGACGGATGCGTCTGCCCTGGCCCCGCCGATCGTCGCGCTGGCGGTTGCCGCGGTACTGGCGGTCTGGCCGCCCGCGCTCCGGGCCGTCCGCACCGATCCCGCGCGGACCATGAGAACGGATGGGTCGTGACAGGCCGCGTCCCACCGTATGATGGGGTTCCCGATTTCGGCCGTGGCGCAAAACCCTCGCGAATCGCATCGCACCGAAGACCCAGGCATCGGCACGACGTTCGGGCAGCCGCTCGATCGGCTGCTCCAGCGCGACGGCGCGTTCTCCGTCGACCGGATCGGCGAGGCGCGCGGGCTGCGCGAAGGCTTCATCGCGCTGGCCACGATGCCCGCGCCGCGGCTGGTGCTGGTCATCATCGCGACGTATCTCACCCTCAATCTCACGTTCGGATCGATCTACATGCTCGTCGGCGTGCAGCACCTGGGCAACGCCGATTTGCACTCGCTGGGATCGCGCTGGCTCAGCGCGATCGGGATGAGCGTGCAGACGCTCACCACGGTCGGCTACGGCTCGCTCTACCCCACCGATGCGGTGACGTGGCTCATCGCCGCGGTCGAAGGTGTGTTCGGCATCCTCGGGTTCTCGCTGACGAGCGCCATCATCTACACGCGGTTCGCGCGGCCGACGACGCGGCTCGTCTACAGCGATCAGGCGCTCATCGCGCCGTTCAAGGACGGCTGGAGCCTGCAGCTGCGCGTCGCGAACCGCCGCCGGACGCTGCTCGTCGAGATCGAAGCGCGAGTCATCCTCGTGCTCTCCGATCCGCAGCGGCCCGATCGGCTCGAGTACTTCGCGTTGCCGCTGCAGTTCAGCACGATCAGCTTTCTGCCCCTGACCTGGACGCTCGTGCACCCGATCACGCCGGACAGCGCGTTCGCGGGCATGACGATGGCGGATCTGACCGCGCGGCGTGCGGAGGTCATCGTGATTCTGAAGGGCATCGACGAGGGCTACATGCAGCCGGTGATCACGCGTCACTCGTTCCGGTTCGACGAGATCGTGTGGGGCGGCCGGTTCACGCGCGCGTTCACCGGCGACGGTGGACGCATGCGTCTCGACCTCGACGGCCTCAGCCGCTTCACGCCGGTCGAGGCGCCGGAGCGGCTTTCTACGAGCTCCTGAGCACGGCGGCCGGATCGACACGCGCGGCGCGCCGGGCCGGCGAGATCACCGCGGCACTGGCGGCCGCGAGGAGCACGGCCACGGCGCCAAGAATGGCGGCGGGATCGTACGGACTGATGCCCATGAGCGCCGGCGTGAGCACGCGCACGGCGGCGAGCGCGATGGCGAGGCCCACGACGAGACCAATCGTGACCGGCGTCAAGCTCTGGCGCACGAGGAGCCGGACGATGTCGCCGGCGGAGGCGCCAATCGCCTGCCGCACGTGCATCTCCCACATCCGCTGACCGACGACGAACGTCGTCACGCCGTAGAGCCCGAGCACCGCCAGCACCAGCGCCAGAAGCGCGACCGACCCCGACACGCCGGCAAGAATCTTCGGCCCGCTCATGTAGCGGTCGACGTGCTGGCTCACGAGTGACGCGACCGGCCGGACGCGCGGGTCGACCGAGGCGAGCGCGGTCTCGAGATTGCGCGCCACCGCAGCCGGATCGGCGGTACGAATCATCAGCCGCGCGGCGAACATCTCCGACGGAGGCAGCGGCCGGTGAATCGTCCCGTTGCCGGGGCCTCGCACGTGCGCCGTCACGACTTCTTCGATCACGCCGACGATGGTGATGGGCGCCAGATCGTTCGCGATCGCCGACAACGACGCGCCAATCGGATCCGTGCCGCCGTAGAAATCGCGCGCGATGCTCTCGCTCACGACGGCCACCGGTGCGTTTGCGCGCACTTCATCCGCGGTGAACCAGCGGCCGCGCGTCAGCTGAAGGCCGACAGTACGAAGATACGACTCGTCGGTGCGATTCTCGTACAACTGGTACCGCTCGCCGTGGCTGACGATCCGGGGCACTTGTCGAATCGTGACCACGCCGGCAAACGGAGGACAGAGCGCGAGCGACGCCCGCTCGACCGACGGCAACGCGCGAACACGCTCGATGGCCTCGCGCCAGTAGACGTTCGCAGCGGCGGTGTCGAAACCGGATCGCGGGAGCGTCGGGGTCACCTCGACGAGTCGATCGGCGTCGAAGCCAAGATCGAGGTGCGTGATGCGCACCGCGGCTCGAAGGAACAAGGCCGCTGTGACGAGCAGCATGACGGACGCGGCGGCCTGGAATCCGAGGAACAGGCGGCGTGTGCGCGCGGCTTTCGGTGGCGCGCTCGCGTTCGCACCGTCGGACTTCAGCACAACCAGGACATCGGCGCGCGCGCCATGCCGCGCCGGCGCGAGCCCCGTGGCCATGCCGCACGTCACCGCCATCGCCGCGGTGAACAGAATCACCGGCAGGTCGGGGCGGACGTCGAACAGGTCGGACAGCCCGACAAGACGCGTCACGAACGGCACGAGCCACATCGAGAGCGCCAGCCCCGCGGCGCCCGCGATGAACCCCAACAACACGCTCTCGCTCAGCAGCTGCCGAAGAATGCGGCGGCGCGACGCGCCGAGCGCGAGCCTGACACCGATCTCTCTCGCGCGCGCCGCCGCGCCGGCGAGCAGCAGATTCGCGACGTTCGCGCACGCCAGCGCGAGCACGAGTCCCACGACGAGCAGGACGATGCTGACGCCGGCCAGCATCTCGGTCGAGTCCGCGCCGTCCATCGGCGACGCGGCTCCGTAGAGCCGCACGCCGGTCGCAGGCAGGAGCCCTGTCGATTCGCTCTGGATGCCGACGTCCGGAAGCGCCGCGACGATGGCCGAGAGCTCCTGCGCCGCCGCGGCGCGATCGACTCCCACGCCCACGCGTGCGATCACATCCACCTGCGACGAGCTCGCGCGAGAGAGCGGCCGGTCACCGAAGATCGTCGCGTAGCTGCCGAACGGCGCCCAGAATGCCGGCGGCTCGTCCACCGGGCCTGTGAACGACGGCTCCATCACACCGGCGACAACGACGGCGCTGCCGGACAACCAGATCGTCTTCCCGACGATGCTCCGATCGCCGTGCATCCGCGTCGTCCAGAACCGGTGATTCACGACCACGACCGGCGGCGCGCCCGGCTCGTCGTCTGACGGCGACAAGCTGCGGCCAAGGATCGCGCGGCCGCCGAGCATCGGGAGAAAGTTGCCGCTGACGAGCATCAGCGGGTCCAGCCGCGCGGATGTGTCTCCTGCCGACGCCGAGAAGCCCACGCGATCCTCGATCGACGCGGCGACCTGCGACAGATGCGCGCGATCGCGCATGTCGATGAACGCGTGATAGGGCCACGAGGTCGAATTGCCCTGGGTGAAGAGCATCCGGACGCCCACGACGGAGCCGGGATCGCTCATGCCGAACGAGCGGAGCACGGTCACGTTGAGGATCGTGAAGACCGTCGTGCCGACGGCAATCGCGAGCGCGAGCCCGCCGATCGTGGCGCCGATCACGCCTGGATGCCTGCGGAGGAGTCGCAGGCCGTAGCGCATGTCCGACAGCCACGACGATGGCTGGCGCAGGGACGTCAGGCTGATCAGGTCCCGCAACAATCGCCAGTACGCGAAGACCAGGCCGCGATCGCGGCGACGGGCCACGAACAGCTCGGCCAGGTCCGACGCGCACTCGTCGCGTCGGTCGCCGAGCGGGACGCAGTGAAGCAGGAGTCGGGCCGGAAGCGGCAGGCGGGCGTCGGGTGTGATCATGCGCGGCCTCGCGATTCGATGGCGTGCCACATGCCCTCGCGGACGCGTCGCAGCTGCTGCAGCGCCCGGATCCCGGCCGGGCTCGGCTGGTAAAACCGCTTGCGCTTCCCGCCGCGCACGGGCGTGGCCTCACCCAGCACGGAGCGGACGTAGCCTTTCTCTTCGAGTCGCACGAGCGCCGCGTAGACCGCGCCGATGGTCACGGTGCGGCCCGTGTGCTTCTCCATGTGCTCCTGGATCGCCGCGCCGTACGCGCTGTCCTTCAGCGCGTAGAGCGCCAGCAGCGCGAACTCCTCGAACTCCCCGAGCTTGTCGCCCTTCATGAAGGAAGAGGACGAGAGTATGCGTCAATAAGTTCGCGTTTGCAGTAAAAATCGCGCCGACGGCGTCAGGAGTGTGACAATAACGGCACTCGGAGGTGTCCTATGCGCTCACGGCTTTTGGCGGTCATCAGTGCCGTTCTCATCGCTCAGGCGGCGTCCGTCGCCGGCCAGCCGAAGGCCGCGGCGCTCGCCGGCACGTGGCAGACGGCGAAGATCGCCATCGCGGGCGCCAATCCGCGGACGATCACGGTGCCACCGGCGGCGCCGTATCTCACCATCTTCACGGCGAAGCACTACAGCCGTACGGAAATCCAGAGTGAGACCCCGCGCGCCGCACTGGCGGACGCGTCGAAAGCAACCGCCGACGAGCTCCGCGCCGCGTGGGGACCCGTCGTCGCCGAAGCCGGCTCGTACGAAATCAGCGGCGACAAGCTGACGCTGCATCCGCTGGCCTCGAAGAGTCCCGCCGCCATGGCGGCGGGCGCATTCATCGAGTGCACGTTCAAGCTGGACGGCAACACGCTCACGATCGCGCAGGTACGCAATCAGGCCGGACCGTATCCGAGTCCGGTCACGTTCACGTTGACCAGGATCGAGTAGGCCCGGCGAGCCGGCGCATCTCGAGCAAATCGACGAGCGCCTGGGCGCGCAGCCGGAGCGTCGGCTGCTCGAGGAGCGCCTGTTTTTCCAGCGGCTCGAGGTCCAGCGCGCTGGCCATCGCGTGGACGAACTCTGCGTCCGGCATCTCGACGAGCCGCCGGGCCGCGGGATCGGTCAACTGCGGAATGCCAGCGAACGTTTCGAGCCCGGTGCGCAACTCTCGCAGCGCCGCTCGATCGCCGGCATCGATCGGCGGGTCCGGCAGCGTTTCGACGACGGCGCGACGATACGCGCGGTCATGGTGCTCGTCAATCACGCGCACGCGCTCGAGTCCGTTGAGCACGAGCGTGTACCGGCCGTTGTCGAGCTTCGTGGAGTGGACGATGACGCCGCGACAGCCGATCGGAAAGATGGGCGGCCGCCCTTCGTAGTCAGCTTCGAACCCCGGCTTCAAGAGCACCATGCCGATGAGGCGATCGCTTTCGAGCGCATCGGCGACCATCGCCCGGTAGCGTGGCTCGAAGATGTGCAGCGGCAATGGCACGCCGGGAAACAGGACGACGTTCGGCAGCGGAAACAGCGGCAGCAGCGCCACTCGGCTACACGCCCTTGATCATTCCGCCGTCGATCCGAATCACGGTGCCCGTCACGTAGCTGGCGTGCTCGCTCGCGAGAAACGCCGCGACGGCCGCGAACTCGTCGGGACGGCCGTAGCGGCCCATGGGGATCGTCGAGAGCGATTGCTTGACGATCTCCTCCACCGGCTTGTTCTGTCGAGCCGCGGCGGCACGGTCCAGCTCGTCGACGCGCGGCGTGTGGATGCGCCCGGGGACCAGGACGTTCACGGTCACGCCCTCGGCCGCGACTTCGCTGGCGAGCGTCTTCGACCAGGTGACGAGCGAGGCACGCAGCGCGTTGGAAATGCCGAGGTTGGGGATCGGCTGGAGCACGCCCGACGAGGTGCACGTGAGGATGCGGCCCCACTTGCGCTCGCGCATGCCCGGCAGCAGCCGGCGAGTGACGCGGAACACGCTCAGCACCATCGCGTCGAAATGCTTGTGCCACGCGTCATCGTCGACCGGCGGGAGGGGACCCGCGGGCGGCCCGCCGGTGATGTTGACGAGGATGTCGATGCCGCCCAACGCCGCCAGCGCGCGCTCGCACAGCGCGTCGATGTCGCCCGGCCTGGACAAATCGCAGGCGTGAGCGTCCACGCGCGCTTTGCCAGTCGGATGGGTCGCTGCCCGCGCGCGCTCCAGGCCGGCCGCGTCGACGTCGCTGAGGAACAGCGACGCGCCTTCCGCGGCGAGCGAGCTCGCGATGGCGGAGCCGAGACCGCCACCGGCGGCGAGCACGAGCGCACGTTTGCCTGCAAGACCAAGATCCATGTCAACAATCTCCAGTCAGCGCAGCGACGACCAGCCTCGTCGCGGCCGCCTATCATAGCGCGAGTGCGCGACCAGGGTTGACGCCTCGGCGCCGCCGATGCTACCTTCCCCGGAGAATATCCGGGGAGACGACGACCGTGGCCAAAGACACTGACGCCCTCGTGCGCGGTACGCTCGACGCCCTGATCCTGAAAGCCCTCACGCGCGGCCCTTCCCACGGGTACGACATCGCGCGGTGGATCCACGAGACGTCACGCGAGACGCTCGCCGTCGAGGACCGCGCGCTGTATCTGGCGCTCCACCGGCTCGAGTCGCGCGGCTGGGTGGACAGTCGCTGGGGCGCCTCTGACAACAATCGCCGCGCGAAGTTTTACCAGCTCACGACACGCGGCCGCGCGAAGTTCCGCGCGGAGTCCTCGCGTCTGGCCCGCTACGCCGACGGTCTGTTCCGCGTGCTGAACGCGGCGACGCGCGAGAGCCGGTCATGACGGCCGGCGATCCCAGGCGCCGAATCGAGCGCGACATCGATGACGAGATCCGGTTTCACCTCGAGAGCCGGGTGCGCGATCTCGTGGCGAAAGGCGAGCCGGACGCCGAGGCGCGGCGGCGCGCCGAGGCGGAATTCGGCGACCTGTCGGCCTCGCGGCGCGAGCTGGCGGCGGTCGATCAACGGCGCAGTGAGCGCGGGCTCGTCGCGCGATGGATCGGCGCCGTCGGCCAGGATGTGCGGTACGCGGCACGCTCGCTTCGTCGGTCTCCGGCATACACGATCGCGGCGACGGCCGTGCTGAGCGTCGGGATCGGCGCGACCGTCACGATCTTCGCCATCGTCGAGGGCGTGCTGCTCCGGCCCCTCCCGTTCGGTCATCCCGATCGGCTCGTCGGCGCATGGCACGACATGCCGTCGATTGGCCTGATGCATCAGCCGCAGGCGCCGGCGACCTACTTTACGTACAAACTTCTCGCTCACAGCATCGACGGCATCGGCGTGTACCGCGAGGCCGACGTCAACGTCGCGCAGCCTGGCGGCGCGAGCGAGCCCGAACGGCTGGCGAACGCGCGCATCTCGGCTACCCTCCTGCCAGTTCTCGAGGTGGCGCCACTGCTTGGCCGCCCGTTCACCGAGGCCGACGATCGTCCAGGCGCGGCGCCTGTCGCGCTCATCAGCGAGGGCCTGTGGCGATCACGCTTCGCCGGCGATGTCGCCGTGATCGGCCGGCCGCTGGAGGTCGACGGCGTTCGTCGCGAAGTCATCGGCGTGATGCCCGCCAGCTTTCGTTTTCCGAGCGCGGCCACCGCGCTGTGGATTCCGCTGCAGCTCGATCCTGTGGAGCCGCCGGCGTCGGCCTTCGCGTACGGCGCCGTCGCGCGGCTCAAGCCTGGCGTGGCCGTTGCCGATGCCACTCGCGAGTTCGCTGCGGTCCTTCCCCACGCGCCCGAAGTCGTGCCGAAGTTCGTGCCAGGGATCACCACGCGGCAGATCCTCGATCAAGTGCATCCGGCGCCGACGCTGGTGCCGCTCCGTGAAGATCTCACCGGCGCCATCGCCGGCACCCTCTGGATCCTCGCGTTCGCCGCGACGCTCGTGTTGCTCGTCGCCTGCGCCAACGTCGCCAACCTGACGCTCGTCCGGGCGGACACGCGTCAGCGAGAGGTGGCGCTTCGGGCCGCGCTCGGCGCGGGGCGCGTCCGTCTGCTGCTCCACTTCTTCGTGGAGTCCTGTCTCGTGGCGGGCATCTCGGCGGCGCTCGGACTTGCCGCGGCAACACTCGGCGTACGACTGTTCGTGAGGACGGACCCGGCCAACATCCCTCGCCTCGCCGAAGTGAGTGTCGACTGGGGCGTCACCCTGTTCGCGATCGCCATCGCCGCGCTTGTGGCCATCGCCTGCGGTCTCGTGCCGGCGCTGCGGTTCCGGCGTCCCGCGGCCGCAATTCGCGACGGTGGCCGCAGCCAAACGGCCGCTCGCGCACAACATCGTCTCCGTGGCGCCCTTGTCGCGATCCAAATCGCGGTCGCCCTCATCGCCATGGCCGGGTCGGGTCTGCTTCTTCGCACGGTCGCGCACCTTCACGCTGTTCGCCCTGGCTTCGACGCCGCACGGGTGTCGACGTTTTGGATTTCATTGCCCGCCGCCACGTACAAGGGCGATGGCCCGATCGTCACCTTCTACTCGGGGCTCGTGGAGCGCGTCCGTGGTCTGCCAAACGTCGAGGCCGCGGGCCTCGCGTCTCGCCTGCCGCTCGAGTCGCATGGGCTGGATCCCAACCCGCTCTATCCCGAAGACGACCCGTCGTACGGCAACAAACTGCCGCCGCTGCAGCTCCTGACGTCTGTTGATGAACACTACTTTCATGCGATGGGCATTCCGCTGCTCGCGGGCAAACCGTTCGAGCGCATGAACGCGCAGCGCGACGGCGAGGCGATCGTTTCGAGCAGCACGGCCCGCCTCTTCTGGAACGACGCGACGGGCGCCGCGGCGCTCGGCAAGCGCTTTCGTCTGCTGCCGACTCGTCGCCTGTACACCATCATCGGTGTCACGGCCGATGTGCGCGACACCGCGCTCACCGACGCCTCGTCGCCCGTCGTCTACTTTCCGGAAACGATCGAGGCCGATGCCACAGTCCCACAGACGAAGAGAACGATGGCGCTGGTCGTTCGAACGGCGAACGAGCAGGACGGGGTCGCTGACGCCGTTCGCAAGGTCGTGCGCGATCTCGATCCCAGTCTGCCGGTGTTCGACGCGCGGCCAATGAGCGTCGTCGTCGGCGCGGCGACGGCGCAATTGACGTTCGTGATCGGCCTCCTTGGTGCGGCGGCGGCGATGACGCTCGCCCTCGGCGCCGTCGGTCTCTACGGCATGCTCGGGTACGTGGTCACGTTGCGCCGGCGCGAGTTGGGCATCCGCCTCGCGCTTGGCGCGTCGCCTCGAGCGGTGACGGTCGCATTCACGCGCGACGGGGTCGGACTGGCTGCCCTGGGGATCGTTGTGGGTTTGGGCGTCTTCGGAATTGTCGCGCGGTATCTTCGTACGTGGCTCTTCGGCGTGGCCGCGAGCGATCCGGTGACGATCGGTGCGTCAGTGGCCGCGTTGCTGGCGATCGCGACGCTCGCGAGTTGGGCGCCCGCCCGGCGGGCGGCACGTGTGAATCCCGTCGAGGCGTTGCGCGCGGAATAGGCCGAGCCGTTTCATCGGCTGGCGGGCGGCACGTCTCGAACCTTGAGCACGATGAACGTCAGGTCGTCGTACTGCGACGCGTCCTGAATCCACTCTTTCAGCGCCGCGAGCAGTCGCGCGGCGATCTCCGGAGCGTCGAGATGCGCGACTTGCGCCAGCAGTTCCTTCAGGCGGGCGTCGCCGAACTCCTCTTCCGCCGCATTCTGCGCCTCGGGCACACCGTCGGTGAACGCGACCAGCACGTCGCCGGACTGTAGCGCGACGCCTCCCTCTTCGTACGACATGCCATCGAGGAGCCCGATGACCGAACCGCCGGTCGTCAGCTCCTGCAGCTGGCCGGATCGCACGAGGATCGGCGGCAGGTGCCCGGCGTTGATGTACCGGAGCTCGTTTGTCGAGTCGTCCAGCCGGGCGTAGAAAAACGTGGCGTAGCTGTTCGACGGCGTCGCCTCGTGCAGGACGTGGTTCATCCTGGCGACGAGATCAGGTAACGACACGCCGGGCTCGCTGGCGAGCACGCGCAGCGCCATGCGAACCGACGACATGATCAGCGCGGCGGGAATGCCCTTGCCGGCGATGTCCGCCAGCGCGATGCCCAGCCGTCGATCGCCGACGTCGATGAAGTCGAAGTAGTCGCCGCCGATCGAGCGCGCGGGTAGACTGACGGCGGCGACGACCGCCGCGTCACGCTCGGGCGGCGCGTCCGGCAGCAGCCCACGCTGCACCTCGGCGGCGAGCGCGAGATCGCGCCGGACTTTCTCCTGCGCCACGATGCGCCTCGTCAGACCGCCGTTCTCGACCATCAGCGCGAGCTGCGGCGCGCAGGCCGTCAGCGCCGCGCGCTCGGATCGACCGTAACTCGATCCCTCGTCCGCCGGTGGTCCAAGCAGCAGGATGCCAATCACATCCTCTCGCGCCCGGAGCGCGACCGCGACTCGCACCTGGGCAGCCGCGATCGCGGCGATCTCGTCGCGCACGGCGGGATGGTGCGTCGCGCTCCATTGCAGCGCGGCGTCCAGATCCCCGGCCGTGATAGCGAGCGCCTGACCGTACGCTGAGAGCCGTCTCGACAGCCAGCCGTCCTGCTGAACACCGGCCACGGCTTGAGCGGCCGGCGGGCTCGTGGCCGCGCACACGTAGTCGTCGTTGCCCTGAGCCTGTCGAAGGGCGTTGGTCGATCGCTCGAGCAGCACGGCAGACGACGCGCCGATTTGCTCGCGGACCATATCGAGCGCCTGCTGCATCGCCTCGGCGTGAGAGCCCGCGTGCCGTGCGGCGTCCACGAAGCCGGCGAGCAAATCGCGTTCGATGTTTCCTGCGCCGACGCGCGTGAAGGGAATTCGCCGGGAGAGCGCGGCCAGCGCCCGGCGCATTTCGGCCCGCGCGATTTCCCACGTCGCCGGCGCTTCGTCACGCACCGCGAGATGCGGGGGCATCGAAGCCGCGCGCCACGCCGGCACACCGGTCGCGCTCGTCGCGACCACACCGATCACTGCCGCAGAACCGAACAACGACGTCCAGCTGAACGTCTGCAGCTCGAGCACGCGCGCGATCCACGGCGACGCACCGAGCACGACGACCGTGCCCAGCACCATGCCCACGACCGCCAGCGTAAGGCCGTTGCCGACGACGAGCCGCAGGATGTCACCGCTCGAGGCGCCGATCGCCATGCGCGTGCCGATCTCGACCGTCCGCTGCCGCACCGCGTACGAGACGACGCCGTAGATCCCGAGCATGGCCATGAGCAGCGCCGTCAGCGCGAACCCTCCCGACAGTCCGGCGCTCACGCGCTCGGCCGCGAGCGATCCCTTCATCACGTCCTCGACGGTCGTGACGCTGTGAATCGGCAGCGCGGGATCGACGTCGTGGATCGCGCGGCGGATGCCAGGCAGCAGCGCGTCCGCACGAAGTATCGATCGCACCACGAATCGCGCGGGATTGGCCGTGCCCACGCCCGTCGACAGGTAGATCTCAGGGACCGTCGCCTGACCGAGCGCGTTGTTCTTGACGTCCCCGACGACGCCGACGACCTCGAAGCGTGCCTTCGTGTCGCCGAGCCGTCCGAAGCCACCGACCGGATCGTCGGTGCCCCAATAGCGCGTGGCCGCCGCCTGATTGAGCACGACCATCATGGGGTCTTCGCTGACGTCGGCATCCGTCAGGAATCGTCCCCGCATCAGCGGGATCCGCATCGTCGTGAAGTAGCTCGGACTCGCGACGATGAAGCTCGTGCGCTCGGTGTTGCCGGGCGGATGGCCCTCGCGCTCGATCGTCGTCGACCAGCAACATCCGTCGAGCGGGAGCTGATTGCTGTACCCCGCCATCATCACGCCAGGCGCGGCGCTCACCGCATCGGCGAGCTGCCGCAGATACGGCTTCGGCGGACGCATCGACCCGTCCGGACCCATCGCCGCCGGCACGTCCACGGAAAACGCAAGCAGATGATCGGGATCGAAGCCCGGCGACGTTGTACCGAGCGTGCGCAATCGCAAAGCCAGGGCGCCGCCGGCCACGAGCAAGGCAAAGGCGGTCGCGATCTCGGCGACCACGAGCGCCTGAGAGATGCGCCGGGCTCGCGCGCCGACCGACACGCGGACGCCGGCTTCGAGCGCATCGGCGGGCGAGGTCTGTCTCGTCTGCCACAGCGGCGCGAGCGTGGACGCTATTGCGGTGAGCAGCCCGAGCGCGAGCGCCACCAGGGGAACGGTCGCGTCCATCTCGACGACCGACGTCCGAGGCACGAACTCCGGTCCGAGGAGCGCCACCGCGCGGACCAGCGCCATGCTCACGAGGATGCCGAGTGCGGCGCCGGCGATCGACACGAGCGCGCCCTCGAGAAAAAACTGCCACCCAAGCCGGCCCGCCGAGGCGCCAAGCGCGATGCGCGTGGCGATTTCTCTCGCACGCGTTACCGAACGCACGAGCAGGAGGCCGGCGACGTTCGCGCATGCGATGACGAGCAAGAGCACGGACGCGGCGAGCAACAACAGCAGGGTCGGCCGCTGATCGCGTACGCCGACGTCCTGCAGATCCTCGAGCTTCGACATGTACGCCTGGTGGCCGATCGGATCCCGCGCGGCCATGTCCGCGCCAATGCCTTTCACCTCCGCGGTCGCGGCGTCGAGCGTCACGCCGGGCTTCAGTCGCGCGTAGGCGAAGAACAGTCCCGCGTTCGGATCCATCACGCTCGTCGGATCGAGCGCGATCCACACGTCGGTCGCGACGCCCTCGGTGCCCGGAGCCGAGACGGGCATGACGAACCGCGGCGGCATGACGGCGGTGATCGTGTACACGACGCGATCGAGCGTCATCGACGTGCCGACGATGTTCGGATTGGCGCCAAGCGCGCGCCACAAGGCGTCCGTAATCGCGGCGCCGCGGTTGTCCGTGAACCAGTGGCCCATCGCCGGCGCGACGCCGAGCGCCGGCACGAGATCGGGCGCGACCGACACGATCGTCACGTGACGGGGATCGCCCGGCGACGTCAGGCTCTTCGTGCTGAACGTGAAGACGCCGAAGATGCCGAAGCTCGTCGACCGGCGCCGGAATTCGTCCAGGTCGGGAAGGCTGTGCGCCCCAAACTGCCGCGGCTCGGTAGTGCGTCCGCTGTAGAGCGTTACCCAGCGGCTGCCGCCGGCGTACGGCAGCGGGCGCAGGAGCACGCTCTCGACGACGGTGTACATCGCCGTCGCGGCGCCGATGCCGATCGCGAAGGCCAGCACCGCGAGCGCAGCCGTGCCGCGCGCGAGCATCCACGACCGGATGGCCCGGGAGAGCATGGGGGCATTCTAGGCCATTGGCCTATCCGGCCATTGGGCTATTGGGCCATTGGGCTATTGGGCTATCGCAGTATCCAGCACTTCGAACTTCTGACTTCGAACTTCTAACTTCCCCCTACTTCGGCCGGCCGGAGAATCCCGCTGCGCGGCGCAGCGCGTCAGCATCGAGCAGCTTGCCGTCGAGCATGACGACGCGCGTTTGACGAAGGTCGCCGATATGCGTCGAGGGATCGCCCTCGATGAGCGCGAGATCCGCGTTCTTGCCGACCTTGATTGATCCGGTCTTCGCGTCCTGCCCCACCAGCCGCGCTGGAACGATCGTCGCCGCGGCGAGCGCATCGGCCGGACTGAAGCCGGCCTGCACGTAAATCTCGAGCTCGTGCACGATTTCGATGCCCGATCCGTCGGTGCCGGCGACGATCGGCACGCCGGCCTGGTGCATCTTGCCGAGCAGCTCGACCATCCGCGCCCAGCTCGCGCGATAGTCCGCGCGGGTGAGGTCTTTGGGCACGGCGAATCCGCCGAGCCGGAAGCCACGCTCGGTGGCCGGCGGCAGCGTCCCGACGAACGGCGCGTACGACGGCGAGAGGTCGCCGTTCTCCGGCACGTACAACCCCTCGAACGCGACCATCGTGGGATCGTTGTAGATGTGCTTGCTCGCCATCGTGCGGACGATCAACTCGAGCTGCGCGTCCTCGATGCTCTTGTCCTTCGCGTACCGCCCTGGCCCTTCGAAGCGCATGATGCCGTTCGACACCTTGATCACGTCGTCCGGCATCGCCTGCATCATCACCCAGTTGATGTGCGTGATCTCGTCGTAGCCGTCGTTGATGGCGTCCATCGGACGGATGCCCACGGGAATGTGGCCGTGCACGTGGAGCCCGAGCTTGTGCGCCTCGCGGATGGCTGCCGGCAACCACGCCGCGTCGAACGTGCCGTAGAACTTCACACCGGTGAAGCCGTTGGCTTTGGCCTTGTCCACGAGCGCGATGGCCTCGGCCTCGCTCGTGGCAACGTTCGCGACCTGCGCGGTGTACGGACCTTTGCCGTCGATGAGCGACGAGGGATAGACGTGCGGGAACAGCAGCTCGCCCGCGGCGATTCGCTTGCCTCGATCGATCGTCCGGGAGTCATCGTTGCCGGGATCACGAATCGACGTCACGCCGAGCGACAGCTCCTGCACGCCGGTGAAGTCGTCGCCGACGTGCATGTGGCAATCCCAGAGACCAGGCACGAGTGTCTTGCCTCGCCCATCGATCACCTGCGCACCGGCAGGCACCGCGGTGGCATCGCGCGGACCGACCGCCGCGATCGTGCCGTGATCGACCACGACGGTTTGATCTGGAAGGAAGCGCAGCCCGTCCGCGTCGAAGAGCCGAACGCCGGTGAATGCCACGGGAGTCGTCGGCACCGTGACGAGCGACTTCAGCAACGCCGGCGCTTGCGTTGACATCGCCTTGGCCTGCGCCGCCTCCATCTTCGCGTGCTCGCCGACGTAGGCCTCGGGGATCCACGCCAGGCCCACGGTCAGCGCGAAGAACTTGTTCTTCGCATCCGACCAGATCTGCAGCGGCGAATTGCTGATGCCCGTCACAGACCACAGCGTGATCGTCTGCCGTGAGGCACCGGTGCCGACTTCGAGATCGGTCAGCCTCGTCGCGCGCGCTTTGCCGCTCGGCAGTAGATCGAGCGACCGATCCGGCGCGGCGATCAGCGTTTCGAGGAACCAGGCGGTAGTATCGATCGGGCCGCCTTGCGCGAGATAGAACGCGCGACTCGAGTAGGCCGTGGATCCGGCATCGACCTGGCTCTTCCAGCTCGCGGTGCTGGCGCTGATGTTGAACGTCTCCGCCGCGTCGCCGGCCGGCGTGACGCCGCGAATCGTGAGCTTCGCGGGCATGCCGTCGGCGCCCGTCGTGCCGCTCGAGTCCAGCTCGAACACCTGGCCGCGCAGGTTCCAGCTCTCGCGGGCCATGCGCGTGCCGTCTGCGGCGGTCCACATCCACGAATCGCCGTGCTTGCCGCCCGTCGAATGGATGATGAAGTGCCGCGCGTCCGCCGGCGGTTTAGCGAGATCGGCGGTCGGGACCTGCGCGAACGTCGTGGCGACGGCCGCGGCGAAGAACAACGAGAGGAAGTATCGATGCATGAGCGGTTCCTCCGTCATGGTAGTGCTATCCGCTCAATTCCCGTTCGGCCTTGCCCGCCGCGCCGACGATGGCGGACCGCTCAGTAGCGCTGAGCTTGCCGGCCTGTTGCCACGCCGTGGTGATGCGATTGACCGCGGTCATGAACTGCTTGTGATTCGCGAACGGCGCCTCGCTCCACAGTTCGTCGAGGAATGTCAGCCCGTCGTCTTTGGCGCGGTTGGGCACGCCGGAGTCGATCGACCTGAACACGATCTGCGGCTCGTCACGGCGGACGTACACGTGGTATGGCGCGGTCGTGCGTGACTCGGCATCGGCCGACGGGTCCGCGACGAAAAACGGCGCGAGCGTGTAGCCGCCGGTCGTGAATACCAGCGGCGCCGTCCCCGGCGTCATGGCCGGCGCGAGGTCACCGTCGAGCTTCACATCCTTATAGAAGGACACCTTGAGCAGGCCGGTCTCGAGGTTCTGCCCGACGGCGTCGTGCTGCACGGCCAGCAGCGTCGGCCCGTAGAAGATCGATTGCACCGCCGGATTGTCGATCGTGCGTTCGGCCCTGAAGGTGAACGGCATCGCGATCTCGATCCGATCGCCCGCGCGCCACGTGCGGCGGAGCGTCACGTAGGTGCCCGGCTTCGCGTCGATCTTCTCCGCCGCGCCGTTGATCTTCACAACAAAGCCCTTGCGCACCCACGACGGCACGCGCAGCTTGATGTCGAGCGGCCCGGCGCCGTTGACCGTGAGCGTGCTCGCGCCCTCGAACGGATACGTCGTCGCCTGCGTGACAACGAACTTCTTCTCGGCCCACGTGAGCGTGGACGGAATGTACAGATTCACGTAGAGCGCGGACTCGTCTGCGGCTTTGAAGTAGATCGAGTCCTGGTACTTTGTGTGGTTCTCCATCCCCGTGCCGCCGCAGCACGTCCCGACATTGCCGTAGCTTCGGCGCTGACCCGGACGGACGGGCACGAAGTAGGTCACCATCGGGTTCGTCACGCTGTCCACGTCGCGCCGCGACCCGAGGATCTGATTGAACAGCCCCTGCTCGTAGTAGTTCATGTACTTCGGATCCGGATCGTGGAAGAACAGATTCCGGCTGAGCTTGAGCATGTTGTAGAGCGGGCAGGTCTCGGCGTGGTTGCCGTCCTGCGGATTCTGATAGAGCGACCCCGCGATGACGTCGCGCGCGCGCAGGATCTCACCGACGCCGACGCCGCCGTGGCTGTAGACGCGGTGCGGCACGACCATGTCCCAGAAATTCTGCGCGGCCGCGTGAAACTCCGGCTCGCCCGTCTGCTCGAAGATCCGGAGGTACCCGATGAACTGCGGGATGTGCTGGTTGGCGTGCCGGCCGTCGAGGATGTCCGTGTTCGCGGAGACAGGCTGATACACCGCGTTGTTGATGAAGCGCTTCGCGGTCCCGACGTAGTCCGTGCCGCCCGGCCGCAACGCCGAGAGCGCCGCCAGGCTGTCGCTGATCCCGCCGTACTCGCCGGCGATGTACGTGTTCCACATGCGGTCGAGCTGCGCCTGCGGCAGCGGCGCAAGCCGGCTGTGCACCCAGTCGCCGATCTTCGCGGCGACGTCGAGCGCCTGCGCGTTGCCCGTGTGCCGATGCGCGTCGAGCAGCCCCGCCAGAATCTTGTGCAGCGTGTAGTACGGCGCCCAGATGCCCGGATTGCCGCCGTAAGCCGCGAACTCCTCGAGCCGGATGAACTGCGTTTCCGGATACGCCGACAGGAATCCCGGATGGCGCCGGCCGTCGGTCGGCGCGAGGATGCGGCCGTCGCGCTTGCGCGACGAAGCGTCGGCCGTGGCCGGCCCGTCGGTCTCGTCGAAGCGGTACCACGCGACGTTGCCGCCGCCGACCGTGCCGCCCGCCGTTTGCGTGAGCGATCGCACTTCGGTCGGCTCGAGCGCGCGATCGAAGATCTGGAACTCGTCCACGGCGGCGTTCAGAAACGGCGTGTTGCGCTGCGGAAACTGCCCCCGCCCGATCCAGTTGCCTTTCGTGGCCCCAAGATCGGACGGCGCGATCGTCATCGACGCGTTCGTGCCCGCCGCCTCGCCGTTCACGTACAAGGTCCCGACGCTGCCGCGCCGCGTCACCGCCAGGTGCGTCCACTCGCCCGTCGCGATGGGCTGCGATCCGTCGATGCGCTGCTCGCCGTCGGCGCCGGTCCTCGTGATCGCGAACCGCGGCACCGGCTGCTCGTTCGACGCCCGGACAACGAGAAACATCCGCGCGAGCGCCGGCTGGCCGAACTCAGGATTCGGATCGCCGAAGTCGAACACCGCGGCCGCGTTGTTGAGCGCCGCCACGTTGGCGTTCGGCCCGGAATCCGACAGCAGCGCGCGGTCGTACAACGCGAGGTTGATCCACACCGCGATCGTGAAATCGTCTAGGCCGCTGACGATGCCCTCGGGCAGCGACACGTGCTCGGCATGGCCGATCGGCGATCCGGTGAGCCGCAGCGCCTGGCCGAATCGGCCTGCCTCGCGCGGTGTCGGCTTGCGCGCGGCGGCCGCGAGCGCGTTCTGGCACTCCGCGAGCCCCGCCACCATGTAGTCGAGCTTCTGTTTGTAGATCGCGTCGCCTGTGCCGGCGTACGCCTGCGCCAGCATGCTCATGAAATGACCGGAGTAGTGGCCGCGCAGATAGCCGGTCCCGTTGTCCCAGCTCCCCGGCGGCTGCGCGCCTTTCGTGTCCAGCCCTGCGTTGAATCGGAAGTTTCGCAGCATCCGATCCGGTCCCGCGAGCACGTCCGTCGCGCTGCCATAATTGCGCGCGTAGTTCAGCAGGCGATCGCGCTTCTGCTGGAAGAGGCTGCCGCCGAGCGTCACCTCGGTCAGCGCGAACGGCGCGACGCGCATAGCCACAGGCGCGAGCGCGTCGGCGCCTGAATCGAACAGCGGGCGCGCCAGGCCGTCGAGGCCCTGATAGACGACCGCGCCGGCCGTCAGCGCGCCAGCGGTCTTGAGGAAGTCACGTCGCCCTTCTTTCATGTTTGTCCCTCAAGTTTAGCGAGTTTGGCCATCAAACGCCGCACGTCGTCGAGACCCTCTCCGCTGTCGCTCGATATCGCCAAGGGCGTCTGTCCGAACGCGTCTTCGATCGCGCGCAGGTTACGCGTGCGTTCGGCGCGCGTGAGCTTGTCCACCTTCGTGGCAATGACGTGCGGCATCGCGACGTTCGTCACGATCCACTTGTAGGCCTCGAGGTCCGCGGCGAGGCCGGGATGCCGCGAATCGACGAGCAGGAAGATCCCGCCGCCGCGAGGCTTCGTCGATACCGCGCCACCCGCGGCCGGTCGTCGTCCGGCCGCGAAATAGGCCTCGACGACCGCCGCCATTTCCGCGATGGACTCGCGCCCGCCGCGCGCGTACCCGTAGCCAGGAAGATCGACCAGGTAGGCGTCCCAGTTCGCCGCGTGGCCGTGCCCGCCGGCGACGGTGATCTGAAAGATGTTCGCTTGCCGCGTCTTGCCGGGCGCCGCGCTGGTGCGAGCCAGCTTCTGGCGCATCAAGGCGTTCAGCAGGCTGGATTTTCCGACGTTCGAACGGCCGGCGAACGCAAACTGCGGGATGTCGTCGCGGAGCACGCCGTCGCGCGGACCCGCGACGGATGCACTCATCACGAACGTGTTCACCGGGTGAGTCTACCCCGCCCCACGACAAATATCCTCGCGGAGCCAGACTAGTGTGAGCAGCGGCGCGAGCACGCACCGCGGGGGCGGCGCGGCTTCGTGGTGCAACTCTTGCAAATTTGTCACGCTTCATCCTCGGAGGCTCCCCAATGCGTCGAGTATGCCAGCGTGTTTTTGCTATCGTCCTGCTCGCCGGGCTCGTGCTCGTTGCGGCGCCGGCCAACGCCGCGCCCATTCTGCCGGGTAACACGGGGGTAGTTCCCACCGGTTACCTCGACCCCAACAACGGCAACAATCTCAATTTCCTCGCCATCGTCGGTCCGCAGCAATTCACCTTTGGCGGTCCGTTTCTCGAGGTCACGGTGGAGTACACGCTCTTCGTCGTGCGCGACCCGTTCAACCCGGGCCTGTATGGCTGCGGCACGAACTGCGTCGACTTCGGCGTGGACGTCACCGTCGTCAGCGGGCCGCCTGCCGGAGTGGCGGTGCTGAACTCGATTTCATTGGGAGGGTTCGGCGGAGCCAACGCGTTGATCGACGTCGGGTACATTTCGAACAACTTCTCACCGTTCGCACCGACCTCGGCGGACCGCGCGGCGAACGGTGGCGTCGTGACGTTCAACTTCGCCGGCGGGGTCCCCCCTCCCGGGCAAGACGTGAAGCCGCTGTCGCTGAGGACTGACCTGACAGACTGGAATGGCGTCCTGGGCGTCGGATTCACCGCCACCGTGACGATTCCAGGGCACGACCCGTTCCACACGAACGGCGTGACCATTGTCAGCACGCCCGAGCCGACGTCGATCGTGCTGCTCGGCAGCGGCGCGCTGGTTGCACTCCGCCGGAGGAAGCGCGCATAAGCGACAGCACGCCGGCTACTTCAACGCGGCGAACGCGGTGAGCGCGCGCCGGACGTCGTCCGGACACTCCATGTAGGAGAAGTGGCCGCAGTTCTCGAGCGTGACGAGCCGGGCGCCGGGAATTGCCGCGGCGACATGCTGCGCGATCTCGACCGGGATGAAATCTCGATCGCCGGTGATCACGAGTGTCGGAATGCGAAGCGCCTTGAGCTTCGGCAGCAGATCGTAGCTGTCGATCTGCCACGTCTCCGCCATCAGATGATCTTCGACGGCGCGGGCCTCGAGAATGCCGGCGCTTCCCTGCGCCACAAACGCGGCGTTCATGGCCGCGATCAGCTTTTCGTAGTCTGACGGCCGCGCGAGCGCGTGCTCGAAATGCACGCGATATCGCGCGGTGACGGCCGCCGGGTCAGCGGCCTGGTACCCGGCGCTCGACGCGAGCTCGCGCTGGCGATCCATGTCGGGGCCGAGTTGCGCGAGGTAAGCTTTTCTGAAGATCGCCAGGTCGGCCGCAGAGGCCGGCGCCGGATTCATGAGCACGAGCTGTGACACCCGCTGCGGATGTCGAAGCGCGTACTCGAGCGCCAGCACGGTCCCCCAGGAATGGCCCAGCAGCGCGATCGAATCGCGTCCGACGTGTTGCCTGACCTTGTCGAGATCCTCCACTTCCGACGCGATGGTGACATCCGCGGCGTTGACGTTCTCCGCGGACTTCCCGCGCCCGCGCTGGTCGTAATAGATCAGCCGGTACCGGTCCGCAAGCCGATCCAAATCCGGCAGGAGGTACCGGTGATCGAAATCGGGCCCGCCGTGCAGGACGATGACATCCGGGCCGCGGCCAATCGCGCGCACGTACAGCGACGCGCCGCCGACGTCGATGCGCTCCTCGCGCGCAGTGAATCCCTGTTGCGCCAGCACGATCGGGCCCGCAGCCCAGACGAGGCCGGTCAGTGCCGCGACAAGGCCGCCGTGAAGCGACCGCGCCATGAACTCATCTTACCGCCCTCAGATGTTGACGGTCACTCGCAGAAACGCCGCGGGAATGGACGTGGCGCCATTGCGGCTGGTGTTCTTGCTGGCGAACAGCGCGTTCAGCTCCTTGGCCAGCTCCTCCGCGCGGCCGTTCTTCTCCGCCGCCTCGAACGCGTTCATCGTCGGCCCGTAGTAGCGCCGGAACTCCGTGACGAAATCCTCGGGCGAGCCGTCGAAGTTGAAAACGAACGTGTCCTTGACGCACGAGATCTTGTTCGCCGGGACGCCGGCGGCGCCGAAGCGCTCGACGACGTCTTTCTCGACGCCCCAGAGCATCGGGCTGATGAAGCCGTCCGGCGGCGGAGGCGAGTAGGACGAGCTGATCTTGAGCAGCTGCGCGACCAGCGTCGGGTCGCCCGGAATCCAGTTGCCCATCACGATGCGGCCGCCCGGCTTGGTCACGCGGACCAGTTGCTTGGCGACGTCCATCGGCCTGGGCGCGAACATGGCCCCGAAGACGCTCACCACCAGGTCGAACGACTTGTCCGGGATGCCCGCCAGCTCGGTCGCGTCGCCTTCCTGAAAACGGATGTTGGTCAGGCCCATCGCCTGAGCGCGCCGGTTGCCGGCCGCCACGAGCGGCGCCGAGATGTCGGCGACGGTGACATCAGCGCCCAGCTTGGCCTCGGGAATGGCGGTGGTGCCGTCGCCGCCTCCGACCTCGAGCACTTTCATGTGTTTCGTGATTCCCAGACTGCGCGCGAACGCATCCCCGCTGTCCCGCATGGTGTCGGCGATGCGCGTGAAGTCACCTTTTTCCCAGAGCGCTTTATTTGGATTCATGGCGTTTGTCCTGTCGATGAAGACTGTCGTTATGTATGTAGGCCGTTGACACGATTTTATTGCAGGCGGCGCGGACGCGAGGGTCTGACCCTGACGCCCGGCACCGGCCTGCGACTTGCCGTCGTGCGCTACTCGGGGATCACGTAGCAATGGAAATGGACCGCGGATCCGTCTCCCCACTTGTGCGATTGGTTGCACTCGACGACCATCGGCACCGCTTGTGAGACCGGCAGACCGCGAGCGACGATGCCGTCGTACTCGAAGCCGTCCGGGTACGCGATGTGGACGGCCACCGAGAACGTCTTGTCCCCGGGCTGTGCAGCGACGGTCGTCGAAAACGCTCCCGCGACCGCCAGAGCGACGGCCAGAACACCAGCGATTACTGTCTTCTTCATGACTCCCTCTCTTGTCGCCCGCCCATCGGGCGCTGTCCGACCGGATGACCGGTCGATATGAGTCGAGAGTAGACGGCAGCGTCCGATCGAGTAACGAGAAGGGACCGGGATTGTTCCGGGATTTCCGCCGTGGCTATTTGAAGGTCGTCAGGAGTCTCTGAAACCTGGGGTCGCCGCGCAGGATCTCGTAGTCAGGATCGCGCTCGAGCCAGTCGCGCTGGCCCCAACCCAGCGCAGACACGCGCTCGAGCAAGGCAATCGCCTCGTCCGGATGGCCGAGCCGTGCCTGCAGGCACGCGCCGTTGCCCAATGCGCTCATGTCGTGCGGATAGAGCTCGAGTGCCCGCGCGGACCATTCGATCGCGCGCCCGGTCTGCCCTTCTTCGAACAAATACAGCGCCCCGAGCGACATCGCCCGCCCATCCAGAGGATTGAGCGCCAGCACGTGCTCCGCGCGCCGAATTCCCTCACGCCGCCAGGCAGACGCTTCGTCCTCGTGGCCCATCATCTTGAGTGACTGCGCGAGGAGGAACGGGCTTTGAAAGTCCTCGTGCCTCACATCCGCCGCTCGCCGGAAGAGCGACGCTGAGCCCGCGACGTCGCCATGGGCGAACCTCGTCCTCGCGTAGTAGTAGTACGCGTCGAACAGGTTGGGATTGAGGCGGATCGCCTCGTCGAATTCCGTCGAGGCGTCATCGTACCGCTTCATCATCGACAGCGCGCATCCACGAGCGACGTGCGCTTCCGCGAGATCCGGCGAGAGCTCCAGCGCGCGCTGGCTGGCGCGCTCGGCGCCCACCAGGTCCACGTCGTTGGCGCCGAACCACTCGTACAGCGTCGAATGTGCCGTGGCCAGGCCGGCGTACGCCGGACCGTATCCGGGGTCGAGCTCGATCGCCCGGCGGAACAGATTGGCGGCCGCCGTCAGATCGGGATGCCAGATCCGCGTAGAGTGCTGACGTGCCCGCAAGTACAGCTCGTAGGCGGCCGTCCCGGTCGGTACGCGACTCAGTGTCCGCCGTTCTCCCGGACCGGCGGCGCCGCCTCGCAGCGACGTCGCCACGCGCTCGGCGATCTCGTCCTGAATCGCAAACACGTCCTTGAACTGCCCGTCGAAACGATGCGACCAGCGATGGTAGCCGCTCGCCACTTCGATGAGCTGCACCGTCACACGCAGGCGATCGTCGGCCTTGCGGACGCTGCCTTCGAGCAGCGCCTCCACGTTGAGCTGCTGTCCGACGACCTGAATATCCTCGCCCTTGCCGCGAAACCGGAAGGACGCCGTGCGGGCGGCCACACGCAGGCCGCGGACCTGCGTGAGCGCATTGATGAGCTCCTCGGCAAGACCTTCGCACAGATACTCCTGGTCGTGATTCGGACTCATGTCCGCGAACGGCAGCACTGCGATCGACGAGATGGCCTGGCTTGCGCCCGGCGCCGCGACGGCCGGCGCCGCCTCGTCCCGCGACACCGGCGCAATGAATTGATAGCCGCGACGATGGCGAGTCTCGATGAACTGGGGCCGCTTGGCATCGTCCCCGAGGACGCGGCGCAGCTCCTGAATGCACGTCGTGAGCGCGTCGTCGGTGACCGCGACGTCCGGCCACACGGCCGCAAACAGCTCGGTCTTCGACACCGGATGGCCCGCGTGCGATATCAGTATTTTCAGCACGTCGGCGGCCTTCGGCGTCAGGCGCACCTCTTCCCCGCGGAGCCAGAGCTGGCCCGTGTCGAGTTGAAATCGGAATTCACCGAAGCCGACGCTCTGAGTCATCGAGCGGCGGCTTCAGTATATTTTCCTTACTTCTTCGGCGTGAACTTGAACTTCTGGCCGCCGACGCTGACATCGGCCATCAACCCTTTGTTCGCCTGTGTGAAGACCGCGACGCCCTCCGTGTATTTCGCGTCCTTCGACTTGCCTGAAGCGGCGGCAACCGCGCTCATGCCGGCGGCCATCTCCCAGCCGGCCGTCTTGAATTTGTCGAGCACGGCCTTCGTTTCGAAGAAGATCACTTCGGCAAACGACTGCCCACCGAGCGCGGCGCCGATGGAGGCCTGCGTCACGTGGACGTCGCCGATGTACGCGCCCTTGTCGAAGAGACGGCCGCTTCCACCTGCGCCACCGACCAGCACGGCGGCCTTGGTAATGCTCGGAAATACGGCATAACCGGCGGCCGCGTCGAACCACTTGGCCAGGTCAGCATCGGCCTTGAAGTTCTTGATTGCGGCGGCCACTTCCTGAGCTTCTTTGGCGTCCTTGTCCTGGGCACCCACGCGGACAAGCCCGGCTGTTGCAAGCACGCCAACGACGGCGAGGAACTTGAGAGCCTTCATAGCAACCTCCAGGGGGAGCCGAGACTGATAGGGTCAGACTAGTCCCAGACCGGCGACGGATTCAATCCGTTGCCGAACTCTCGCGGCGACATGCCGCGTCAGCACCCATGCATCTGCGCCGACGCCATCGATGAAGGTCGACTTGCGAGTTCGCTGGAACGACAAGCCCAGCGCGTACAGACCAGGCCATGGCGTGACGCCGCCCCTGTGGAGCAGTTCGCCGCGCGCGTCGTGCACCGGCAGCTTCAGGTACGACCAGTCGCGGCGGTAGCCGGTGGCCCAGATCACGCTGCTGATGCCCGCGGCCTCCAGGTGCAACTCCGTCGACGCGTCAACGAAGGCGGGCCACAGCGGTTCGAATGGCTCGGGCTCGTCGACGAGTTCGCTCAGCCCGGTGCTGTCGGCCACGCGATCGAGTCGGGACAGCAGACTGGCGAGCTTCACGTCGGCAGCCGCAGTCGTCTTCACGAGGTCGTCGTCGAATCGCAGGCGAGATCCATCGATGCCAGCGAGACGCCCGACGACGATCACGCCCGCGCGTCGAAGGCGATCGAGATTCAGCGTCGCGTGATCCGGTCGTCCGACGAGCTGGAACGACGGCGTTTGCCTCGAGCTTTCGATATCGTAGACGGATCCCTCGGTCTCATCGAGAATCCCGGCGCGATCGAGCCACCACATGATGTCTCGCCCGCGGTAGCGCCGCGGCACGCGGAGATGTTGTCCTGTGGACAGCACGACACGGCGGCCGCTCGCGTGAATCTCATCGGCCAGCTGGATCCCGGTCGCCGACGCGCCGACGATGAGCACGCCCCCGTGCGGCAAGGCAGCCGGGCGACGGTACTCGCTCGGCACGACCTGCTGGATTCCAGCGTGGAGCCCTCTCGCCAGCGCCGGCACGAGCGGACGATCCGAGTAGCCCGTGGCGAGCACGACGCAGCGCGCCCGCCACACGCCGCGAGTCGTCCTCACGAGAAACGCGCCCTCGGAGGCGTCCGGCTCGATGACCTCGACCGCGGTGTCCGTTTCGACGGGCGCGGCAAACGAGCGCGCGTATCGATCGAAGAACGCGGCGACTTCACGCGCGGTCATGAACTCATCCGGATCGGGCCCGTCGTACGCGAATCCCGGAAGACGGGTCATCCAGTTTGGCGTCAGGAGACGGAGCGACTCCCATCGCTCGCTCCGCCAGCGTTCCGCCACGCGGCCGCGCTCGAGCACGACGTGATCGATCCGGAGGTCGGACAGGCAGCGGCTCATCGCGAGCCCTGCCTGTCCTCCGCCGACGATGAGCACGTCGATGTCAGCCGGCATTGACCGACATCGACACGGGCACGCCGTTGGTCAGCACGTCGAAGACGGCCGACCGTGCACGCGACTGGGCCACGATTTCCTGCAGCGTCTCCGGCGACGCGTCGCCCTTGATCGAAAAGCTCGCGCGAATGCCCTGATAGCCATTTCGCACGCGTTCCGACAGGCCGAGGATGCCGAGCAGGTCGATGTCGCCTTCGAGCGTGGACTCCACTTCGGTCAGCGTCACGCCGCGCGCGGCCGCGATGTTGGCGATCCCGCCCGTGATGCACGAGGCGAGCGCGTGCAGCAGGAACTCGACCGGGAGCGGCGCCCGATCCTGGCCAACGAGCACGGCAGGATGATCGCCGGTCAGCTTGAACGTGGTCTTGTGCGTATGCTCGCCGCCCGCGCCCGAGAAGGCGCTGATCGTCGTCTCGCTGAGGTTGCCGCTCTGCCAGCGGTTGCTGGCGCGGAACTGAAACTTCGCCAGCTCCGGCTGGCTCTTCACGAGGTCGAGCGTGCTGAACAGGGTGGGCGTGTCGACGCCGTTGAGCGGAAGGCGTTCGCGGCGTGTCTTCGTTGTTTCGGTCTGCATGTTGTCCTCTCCTTGTTGCTTGATGAGGACAACGTTAGAAGGTTGGGCGGGTTGGAGTCCCGGGAGCGAGCCGGGGTTTGTCCGGGATTGCGGCGGGACGGACTGCCGCCCTGATTAGAGCGCCCGGCGGCGAAACGTCCGGATGGCGTAGATCAATGCGGCCACGGTGAATCCGGCGGCCCACCACACCATCAGCGCAGACGGCACGGACGCCCCCAGCGCCAGCATGCCGGTGCTCCGGGCGATCTCGGGCTCCATGTGATGGGCGGCCAGCCGCCACATGGAATCCGCGGGGCTGACGAGGCTCACGAGGATGCCGATGGTCCGCATCGAGCTGATTCCGGTGAAACCGCCGATCTGCTCGACGAATCCGCCGATGAACGCGACGCCATAGAAGCCGACGGCGGTGATCGCGTTCGTCACGGTGCTGAAGCGCGCACCGCCCGCCACCGAGACGGTGAGCGCGAGCGTGATCTCGAGCATCAGCAGCGGGAGAGCGCGCGTCACGCCGGTGGGCGGCAGCCCGCCGACGACGCCGATCACGACGAGAATCCCGGTCGAGAGAATCAGCAGGTACGCCAGCGCCAGCAGCAGATGGCCGGCCCACTTGCCGAGCACGATCTGCGCTCGACTGATCGGCTTGGACGCGATGGTCTGGATGACGCCGGAGTCGATCTCGCCGGAGAGGGTATCGACCGGCAGCAGAATCGCGAAGATCACCGAGAGAAAGTTCGCCGCCATGAAACCGACGAGCTTGATCGCCGTCAGCGTTCCTTGACGCTCGATGAACGACACGCTTTTGTCGGCCGACATCTCCCGATACGCGAACGTGACCGCGACCGTGAACACGGTCAGAAACGCGAGCGCGCACACGGCTCCCGCAAGCACGATGCGCCGCCGCCGTGCCTCCACCAGCGTCAGGTGGGCGACCGTGATCACATCCCGCATCGATTACCCGGGCCGTTCATCATCCCCCATGACATCGAGGAACTCGTCCTCGAGCGATTTGCGCCTGGGCTGCACGGCATGAACAGGCACGCCCTGCTGCACCAGCCAGGCCACGATCTTCGGCACGACCGCTTCGCTGTCGGTTCGCATCTCGATCGCGTCCGGCCGCGGCCGCGTGACGTTCGTGCCAAAGCGAGCCAAGCCTTCGAGGATCGCCGGGCCGGTGGCGCCGACGCGTAATTCGAGATCGACGATTTCGGCCGGCGCCGACAGGCGGCGTTCACCGACGACGCGGCCGCGTTTGACGAAGACGACCCGATCGCACGTCGCTTCGACTTCGCCCAGCAGGTGAGAGTTGAGAAACACCGTGACCCCGTCGGCTTTCAGTTCCTCGATGATGCCGCGCACCAGCAGCCGGCCGAGCGGATCGAGGCCGGACGTCGGCTCGTCGAGGAAGACGACCCGCGGATCGTTGAGCAGCGACTGCGCCAGTCCCACGCGCTGCAGCATGCCCTTGCTGTAGCCGCGCAGCGGGCGATCCGCGGCATCGACCAGATCGACGCGCGACAGCAGCCGATCGATGCGCCCCTCGAGCGACGCGCCGCGCAAGCCGTACAAGCGGCCGTGAAACCGAAGGAGCTCGACGGCGGTGAGCGAGTCGTGAAAACGAAAGTGCTCCGGCAGGAAGCCGACGCGCGCGCGGGCCGCGCGATCGCCGAGCGGCGCGCCCAGCACGCGCCCGGTACCGGACGTCGGCTCGACCAGCGCGAGCAGGATCTTGATCGCGGTCGTCTTGCCGGCGCCGTTCGGCCCGAGGAAGCCGAACGTCTCGCCCTCGCCCACCTGCAGGGAGAGATCCGCCACGGCGACGGTGGACCCGAACAGCTTGCGAAGCCCGTGCGTTTCGATCATCAACGCACGGAGGTCGCCATGCCCAACGCCTCGGGCACGTTCTGAATGCTCACCAGCGCAAACACGCGCTCCGACGTCGACCACACGATGGTGGTCGTCGGCGACTGATTCCGCGGTTGATGCTGGATCAAGACGCCGCGATGGCCGTCGATGTCCACCTGCTGGAAGGATGTGGCGTTCGGCGGCACCGGCACGACGAGCGTCGTCTGCCAGTCGATGGCGCCGGCGAACTGCTTCGCTTCGGCCGACGGGAGTCCCAGGATCCGCAAGCCGATCTCGCCGAGCGCGCGCACGTCGATGCTGTCGGGCAGCGTCAGCTCGGGCGTGCGGGCCTGAAACAGCCGGGTGCGGCGTCCGTTCTGATGGTCGTAGCGAATCATCACCACCGGTGGCACGCGCACGTCGACGACCTGCCCGTCGAGCCCCGGCGGCACCGCGAGGTCGGTGATGCCGAGCGCGTCCATCACCTGCTGCAACCGCTGGCTGTCGCCGGTGATGCGCACCACACGCTCGCCGACCGCGGCGGTTTCCATGATGGCCGTGTTTGCCGGCAGCCACTGCGGCGTCGCGATCGTCATGCCGGCAAGCGCTCCCGCATCGGCGAGCGACAAGACCGGCACTGGCGGCCCCGGATCCACCACGACCTGCACGTGCTCGCCGATCAGCGTCCCGATCTCGAGGTTCTCGGCCTGGAGTCGATCGAGATGACCCGCATCGACCGGCACCCCGACCAGGTTGACGATGCGGAACAGCGAGACGAAGCGTGCAACCGACGCGCGCACGGTCGGCACCGACGTCAGCACGGCGACGACGATCACGGCGGCGGTGGCCATCAGCGCGCGCCGCATCCAGGCGCCGCGCGTCTCGGCGACGGGATCCTGCGCGCGCAGCTGCTCACGCAGCTGCGCCTTGAACAACGGCGAGGGGTCGCTTCGCAACGCGTGCAGCCAGTCGTCGTGGGTCGTCATCGTCGTCTCCTCACCATTGACCGCGCAGCGTTTCCACCGCGCGATGCAGAATCGTGCCGACGTTGCTCTCGCTCAAGCCCGTGGCGTGGGCGATCGCGCGATTCGTCATGTCGGCGCCGTATTTCAGGGCAATCAGCTCGCGCTGACGCGGGTCGAGCGTCTCGAGCAACGCGGCAAGCCGTTGGGCATCGGCGAGCTGAACCGCGTGTTGCTCCGGCGTGCGGTCGGCCGACGGCACGGATGCCGCGGCCTCGAGCGGTTCGTGGCGCTGGCGCGCGCGGAGATAGTCGATCGCGACGTGACGCGCGATCGTGAGCAACCAGGTCGAGAACCCGGCGAGGTCGCGGCGGTACCGGTGCCTGGCGCGCCAGGCCTTTTCAAACGTCCGGGCCGTCAGATCCTCGGCGTCGGCCGAGTCGTTGAGCCGGTACCGGAAGAAATTGAGCACGCGCGGCAGCTGCTCGGCGTAGACCTGGTCCCAGTCGGGTTCCGCCGTAATCCAGCTGGCCAGCCGCCTCGGTACCGCCTGCACGAACGTCATTCACCTTATATACGGCCGGGTCGCCGAGGTATCACAGGCGTCGATTTCGTGCGCTATTGCAGCGCGAACGCGACCAACTGCGCGCCGTCGGCCCCGCTCACGGCAACCACGATGTACTGCTTGCCGTTGATCATGTAGGTCATCGGCGATCCCGTCTGCTTGTCCGGCATCTCGACCGTGCCGATGTCCGCGCCCGTGGCCTTGTCGTACGCGCGCAGCAGCGCGACGCGCTCGCCGGCGTCGTTCTTGTGCACGCCGCCTTCGCCGGCAATCAGGAGCGTCTTCGTCGTGAGCGTGCCGATGAACGTGCGGCCGGGTTGGCCCAGTCGCGGCAGCGTCAGCCCCTGCAGCGCCGGATTGTTCTTGATGTCGTCCGGCGTGGAGCTGTGCGTCTTCTGCCAGAGGATGTCCCCGGTCTTCATGTCGTACGCCGTGATCCGGTCGTACGGCGGCTTGATGAGCGGCAAGCCTTGCACGGACGTGCCACCGCGCCCGCCGGTCGCCGGACGCAGCTGGCCGGAGACGTAGCCCATGTCTGAATTCGCGGGATTTGCGGGGACGATGCCGGACACGAAGACGGCTGTGTGCGAGTGAATGTAGAGGCGATTCGTCTCCGGATCGAACGATGCGCCAGGCCAGTTCGCACCGCCGACATCCGCCGGCAGCTGCAGGGTCCCGAGCGGCCCGTCGGCGTTGCTCAGCGCCGGCGGTGTGTACAGCGGACCGATCTTGTAGCGCTTGACCAGCTCGAGCGCTTCCGCATGCAGCGCGGGCGTGAAGTCGATCAGATCGTCGACCGACACGCCCTGGCGATCGAACGGCAGCGGTTTAGTGGGAAACGGTTGTGTCGGGCTCGTCCGCTCGTTCGGCACGGTCGACTGCGGCACGGGGCGCTCTTCGATCGGCCAGATCGGCTCGCCGGTCTCACGATTCAAGACGTAGAGAAACGCCTGCTTCGTCGGCTGCGCCACGGCGCGGATGCGCCGGCCGTTCTGCATCACATCGAACAGCACTGCCGCGCACGGCGGGTCGTAGTCCCACACGCCGTGATGGACGAACTGGTAGTGCCACTTGCGCTTGCCCGTCTTGAGATCGAGCGCGACGAGACTCTCGTCGAACAGGGTGTCGCCCGGCCGGTTGCCGCCATAGTAGTCGCCGGTCGGCATCTCGACGCCGACGTAGACGAGGCCAAGCTCGAGATCCGCGCTCATCTGCGCCCAGGCGCCGGTGTTGCCGTTCTTCTCGGCGCTGCCCTCGAGCCACGTGTCGTGGCCGAACTCGCCGGGCTTCGGCAGCGTGTGAAAGATCCACAAACGCTTGCCCGTCTTCACGTCGTAGCCGCGCACGTAGCCCTTCGCGTTGTTCGTCACTCGCGGCGCCCCGCCGGGGCGATGCGCGGCGCCCACAACGACGACGTCGCCGGCGACGAGCGGGGTCGCGTTCAATCCGATTTCGCCGGTCACCAGATCGAGCTCCTGGTCGTCCTCGAGCTTCAGGTCCACGGCGCCGTCCATCCCGAACGTCGGCACGGGCGCGCCGGTTTTGGCGTTGAGCGCGACCATCCGGTAGCCCGGCGTCACGTAGATCACACGCTCGTCGGATCCATCGCCGCTCGACCAGTATGCGACGCCGCGGCCGGCGCCCTGTCGCGGCGCGCTCCGGCCGCGCGGCCCCTCGTCCTCGACGTGCTTCCACAGCACTTCCCCGGTCTCAGGATTGAGCGCGACGACGGTGCGCGTGGTGCCGACACTCGCGTACAGCGTGTTCCGCACGAACAGCGGCGTCGCCGAGTACAGCGGGTCCGTCCCGCCAAACGTGTTGGTGCTGACGCGCCAGGCGATCTTCAGCCTCGAGAAGTTGTCCGTGTTGATCTGGTCGAGCGGCGAGTAACGCGTGCTCGCCAGATCGCCGCCGTAGGTCTTCCACTCGACGGGCGCCGCGGGCGCTTGCGCGAGCGCTGCCGCGACAAGGAGACAGCCAGCCAGTGTCGTCTTCATGTGCCCGCCATCCTAGCGCATGGTTCTATGCGATGATGCAGCACATTTTTCTCACGCGAGGTGCCCTATGGTCCGGCTGGGTCTTGCCGTCGTGCTGTATTCGCTCGCGGTCGGCCAGACAATCGGCGGCACGCTGACACCCAAAAAGGCCGACGAGCGCGGGTGGGGCTGGCAGGTAAAGGCGATGATGAATCCCGCCACACCCCGGCCGCTCTACAACCGCGCGAAGGAAGCGCTCCTGAACGATCGGCAAATCACCAGCTACACGATCTCGAGCTTCGATCCGGACTTGTACTGCGAGGTCGCGAAGCACTTCGATTTCATCTGGTTCGAGATGCAGCACAGCACGATGTCGTGGGACGAGATCAGGCGCATGCTGGCCGCGTGCCCGCGCGCCGGGGCCGCGCCGTTCATCCGGATGCCCGACGCCCTCGAGGCGAACATCCAGAAGGCTACCGATCTCGGCGCGCTCGGCATCATCGTCCCCACGGTCGACGACGCGATCGAAGCGCGGGACGCGGCGCGGTTCTCGCGCTATCCGCCGTTCGGGCGGCGCAGCGCCGGCGGCGGGTACTACAACCAGTTGTGGTCGGGCCTCAACTATCGCCAGACGATCAACGACAACATGCTCGTCACCGTGATGATCGAGACGCTCGAGGGCGTGGCGATGGCCGAGGAGATCGCCGCGACGCACGGCGTGGACGTCGTGATTCTGGGCAACAACGATCTGTCGAGCTTCTCGGGGTGGCCGCAGAACGATCCGCGGTATCAGGACGCAATCATCAAGGTGCACGACGCGGCGCTGAAGTACGGGAAGTACTACGGCAACGCGGGCGCCCAGTTCCTGAAGGGCTACACCGTCAGCGCTGACACGCGGATGGTGCAGAACGGTCCGGCGTGCGACGGGTGGACGCCGCCGGGACGCGGCGGCCGCGGACGCGGCGCCAACCCGGACGAAGAGCCGGCGGTCGGCGTC
>DATEGZ010000125.1:0-7106 GCA_035279905.1 Vicinamibacterales bacterium | reverse complement strand
GAGCGCCTCGCGCGTGCCGGTCGACGCGCCTGACGGCACGGCGGCGCGCCCGAACGCGCCGCCCTGAAGCGTCACATCGACTTCGACGGTCGGATTGCCGCGCGAGTCGAGAATCTCGCGGGCCTGGATGCTCTGGATCTTCACGCGGCGAGCGACCTCCGGGCTGGCCGAACGAGGCGGCATGATAACATCAACCCGCGGTGTCCCCCGTGCGTACGTCACACACGTGCGTTCGTTCTGCCGAGTGCCTTCGGACCTGACGACCAATAGGAGGCGCTGACGCGCGGCGCCTCCCGGGAGGGTGTATGCCCCGGCACGTTCCTGTCTCGATCGCGTTGCTGTCCAGTCTGTTGGTCACGACGAGCGTGTCCGCTCAGCAGCGTGGACGCACGCCCGCGCCGATTACGCAACAAGCGTCCGCCGTGGGCGGCCACATCCGCGGCATCGTCCGCGACGACATCGGCAGCGCCGTCGGCGGCGTCATGGTCGTCGCGATGGGCACGACCCTCGCGAGCGCGAAGAGCGACAGCACCGGCCGGTACATCCTCCCGCTCCCGCCCGGCGAGTACATCCTGCGTGCGGCGCGTGACGGCTACGTGTCGACGTTCCGCGAGCCCGTGCGCATGCAGACGAGCGTCGAGCTCGAGCGCAACATCACGATCGTGCGCCAGGGCGCGACCACGCGCCCCGCGATGCTCGCGGGCATCGGCGATTTTCCCTCGCTCCTCCAGATTCCGGCGTCGACGTCGTCGACTTCCTCGACGGGGACCGGCAAGGACGCCGATCACGCGCACGACGAAGCCGCGTGGCGGCTGCGCTATCTGCCGCGCACCGCGCTGCGCGACGTTGGCGCGACGGCCGACGGGATCATGACTGACGCAGCGATCGACTCGCGCGAGCATCCGGGCTACACCTACGCCGCTGCGCCGGACGGATCGAGCGCGTCGTCGCTGTTTGCCAGTGCGGGTTTGAAGGGCCAGGTGAACTACCTCACGACCAATCTGATGCAGGGCTCGAGCTTCAACACCGGCACGGACCTCGCGCGCGGCGTGGCGTCGGCGTCCGTCGGCGCGCCGGTCGGCAATATCGGCGACTGGCAGGTGCAAGGCGCGTTCAACGCCGGCGGCTTGTCGTCGTGGGCGCTGCACGGCGAGTACCGCTCCCGCGAGAACCAGGCGCACCGGCTGACGCTCGGCATGTCGCACAGCGCGCAGGTCGTCACCGATCGCACCGGCACGTTGACCGGGCCCGTGCAATCGCGCGGCGTCGGCGACATCTACGGCTACGATCGCTGGCGCGCCAACCGTCTGGTCGAGCTCGACTACGGCATGCGCTTCGATCGTTACGACTACCTGCCGACTGGTCCGCTGCTGAGCCCGCGCGCGGGCGTGCGGCTGCAGGTCGCGCCGGGCACGTTTGCCGTGGCGTCCGGTTCGTACGATCGCGTCGCGCCTGGCGCCGGCGAGTTCCTGCCGCCCGCGGCCGCAGGCCCGTGGCTTCCGCCGCAGCGCACCTTCTCGTCGCTCGGCGGCGCGCCGCTCGCGGCCGAGTCGATCGAGACCTACCAGTTCGGTCTCGATCAGCAGTTCGGCTCCGGCGATCACCTGCGCACGGTGTCGGTCCGGCGCTTCCGGCAATCGGTCGACGATCAGGTCGCGACGCTCTTCGGCGTCGAGGTCGAAGGCGATACCGATCACTATCTCGTCGCGACCGCCGGCGACGTGCAGATCGACGGCTGGAGCGTCGGGATCGGCGCCGCGCTCAATCCGTACGTGAAAGGCCAGGTGAACTACTCGCTCGGTCAGGCGGCGTGGACGCACGAGCCCGCGAGCGCGGCGCTCGGGCGCGCGGCCGGCTCGACGATGCGCGACAGCCGCGAGTCCATCCACGATCTGACCACCGCGATCACCGGATCATTCCCGTCCACCGCCACCGAGGTGTCTTTCGTCTATCGCATGAGCTCGGCCTTCAGTCAGACCGGAGCCGTGAGCCGTCTGCCCGGGTTCGATGGCCGCTTCGACGTCGAAGTCCATCAGGCCCTGCCGTATCAGCCGATCGGCGGCAAGCTCGAAGTGCTGTTCGCCGTTCGGAATCTCTTTTACGACGCCCACGACACACGCTCGCTCTACGACGAGCTGCTGACCGTCAAACCGCCGATGCGTCTGGTCGGGGGCATCCAGATCCGGTTCTGATCGTCGCGAACTCGTGACTCCACTTCGCCAGCTCCGCCCGTTGATCCGTGTGGCTTTGCCCGTAGCCGTGGCGGCAGCTCTGGTCTGCATGGCGATCGTGAACATCGCGCTCGTCAAGGCGTGGGTGGGCGAGCTCGACGACGGCGTGCTGTGGGCGCGGGGCGGTGACAACGTCGTCGTCGCCGAAGACATCGCGTCGGGCTTCGCGGGCGATCGCGCCGGCGTGCACATCGGCGACACGCTCGCGTCGATCGACGGCCGCGACATGCACGCCGTGGCCGACGTCGCCGCGACGTTGCACGCGTCGGACGGCACGCAGGGCCTGCTGTACGTCGTCAAGCGCGGGGGCGAGGAAGTCAGTCTCCTCGTGCAGCTGCAGCCGATGCCGACGGTCAACGGCACGCTGTATTACTCGCTCGCGCTCGTGGGGATCCTGTCGATCGCGGTCGGCGCGTCCGTCCGGCTGCGGCGGCCGAACGATCCGGCGACGCTGCACTTCTTCTGGCTGACGGTCGCGTTCTTCGGCGTGCTCGCGTTCACGCCCGCGGGCCGCTACAACCACCTCGACTACTTCTTCGAATGGGCGGACGCGGTCGCCCGGCTCGCGCTGCCGCCGCTGTTCCTGCACTTCGCGTTCGTGTTTCCGGAACGGCCGAATCCGTGGGCGAAAACCGACCTGGGCCGCGCCGTGATTCCGGTGCTGTATCTGCCGGCGCTGCTGCTGGGCGTCGGCCGCGTGACGCTCGTCGCCGGCGGCCTGCACGGCGCGGAGTCGTCGCGCGTGCTCGAGCGGCTCGAGCAGCTCGACTACGCGTACCTCGGCGTCTGTCTGCTCGGCGGCCTGCTGCTGATGGTGCGCGCGCTCGCCCGGCTGCGATCGGTGACCGCGCGCCGGCAGCTGCGCTGGATCCTGTGGGGATCGGCGCTCGGCGCGCTGCCGTTCGTGATCCTCTACATCCTGCCGCTGCTCACCGGCCACTCGATTCCGTACGCGGAGTACACGGCGGTGCTGCTCGGCTGCATTCCGCTGGCGTTCGCCTCGGCCATCGTCCGCTACCGGCTGATGGACATCGAGGTCATCGTCAAGAAGGCGCTCGTCGTCGCGGCCGTCGTGATGCTGCTGGTCGTGATCTACGACGGCGTGCTGAAGCTCGTCGGGCTGACGCTGGGCACGGACGAAAACCGCAGCAGCTTCTGGGCGCTCCTCGCGATGCTCGTGATCGCGCTGGTCGCGCCGTGGCTGTGGAACGCGATCCAGAACGGGCTCGATCGGCTCTATTACAAAGACCGCTACGACTACCGCAAAGCGCTCGTGAATTTCGCGCGCGAGCTGAACACGGATCTGGACCTCGGACGCTTGAGCTCGCGGCTCGTCGGCCGGATTCGCGACACGCTCGGCGTAGACAAGATTGCCGTGTTTCTGCCGGAAGCGGGTGAAGACGCGGGATCGTTCGTCGCCGTCGCGTCGGAAGGCTTCGAAGGCGCGCGGCTGCCGGTCATCCGCCGGACGTCCGCGCTCGGCAGCCGGCTGCTCAGCGGGCAGATGACGGTGATCGACGATCCGCAGCCGCTCAGAAGGTTCGGCGGCGAGGAAGCGCCCGAGTGGCGCGAGGTCGGGTTCTTCAACTTCGTGCCGTGCGTGTCGAAGGACGGCACGATCGCCGTGATCGCCTTGGGCCGCCGGCCGCAAGGCGAGCCGCTCAGCAGCGAGGACATCGCGCTGATGGGCGCGGTGGCGGGGCAGGCCGCGACCGCGCTCGAAAACGCGCGGCTCTACGGCCAGCTCAGCGTGAAGGCCGACGAGATCGAACGCCTGCGGCAGTTCGGCGACAGCGTCGTCGAATCGCTGAGCGATGGCTTGATCGTTGTCGACCTCGAGGATCGCGTGCTCAGGTGGAACCGGCGCGCGGAGATCCTGACGGGATTCGAGCGCGGCCGCGCGGTCGGCCGCCGTCTCGGCGCGCTGTTCGCGAAGCCCTTCCTCGAGACGCTGCAGTCGGTGCGGCGGCAGTCGAAGAGCGGCGGCACGGTGTACCGCGTGCCGCTCGCCACCGGGCACGGCGACGACCGGAAGAATCTGCTCGTCAATCTCGCGGTCGCGCAGTTCCAGACGCCGGAAGGGCCGCAGGCCGGCTGGATTCTCGTGCTCGAGGACGTCACCGATCGCGCCAACCTCGAGGAGCAGCTCCGCCTGTCGGAGAAGATGGCGGCGATCGGCCTGCTCGCGGCCGGCGTCGCGCACGAAGTCAACACGCCGCTCACCGGCATCTCCAGCTTCACGCAGATGCTGCTCGAGCGATCCGAGCCCGACGATCCGCGCACGCAGCTGCTCGAGAAGATCGAGCGGCAGACGTTCCGCGCGGCGAAGATCGTCAACAGCCTGCTCAACCTCGCGCGGCCGTCGGGCGGCGACACGGGGCCCGTCGATCTGAACGGCGTGATCGGCGACATCCTCTCGCTGCTCGAACACCAGTTCAAGCTCGGGCACGTCCAGGTGCGCAAGGATCTGGCGAAGCCCGCGGTGATCGTGCGCGGCGTCGAGTACAAGCTGCAGCAGGTGTTCCTCAACCTGTTCCTCAACGCGCGCGACGCGATGCCGAAGGGCGGCTGGCTGACGGTGGCGACGCGCGCCGAGGACGGTGCCGCGGTGATCGAGGTCGCCGACACGGGCGTCGGCATTCCGCCGGATCACCTCGGGCGCATCTACGATCCGTTTTTCACCACCAAACCGGAAGGCCGCGGCACCGGCCTCGGTCTCTCCGTCACCTACGGCATCGTCCAGGAGCACGGCGGCTCGCTCACCTGCGAGAGTCAGCCGGGCCAGGGCACTCGTTTCCGGCTCGTGCTGCCGATCATCGAGCAGCCGTCGGCGGAAGCGGTCACACGCTAGCGTCCGCCGGGGCGGGCCACCTTCATGACAGAGACGTCCGGATCCCTTCTCATCATCGACGACGAAGAAATCGTCCGCGAGGCGCTGGACGCCCTGCTTTCGAGCGAGGGGTACACCGTGTCGTCCGGCGCGACCGCCGCGCAGGGCCTCGAGCTGCTCGGCTCGCGGCCGGTCGACGCGGTCCTGCTCGACCTCATGCTGCCGGACCGCAACGGTCTCGAAGTGCTCGAGGAGATCAGGCGAATCGACGACGAGCTGCCGGTTGTGATGATCACGGCGTTCGGCACGATCGAGGGCGCGGTGGCCGCGACCAAGCAGGGCGCGTTCTACTACTTCACGAAGCCGTTCAAGAACGACGAGGTGCTCGCGGTCCTGCGCAACGCGATCGAGCGGCGGCGGCTGGTGCGCGAGAACCGCGAGCTGCGCGACAAGCTGCGATCGGGCGCGTCGCGCTTCGACGAGATCATCGGCGGCAGCGGCAAGATGAAGCAGGTGTACGACCTGATCTCGCGCGCCGCGCCGGCGCGCACGACCGTGCTCATCCAGGGCGAGAGCGGCACGGGCAAGGAGCTGGTCGCGCGCGCGTTCCACCGCCATTCGGCGCGCTCGGACCGCGCGTTCATCACGGTAAACTCCGGCAGCCTGCCGCCCGATCTGCTCGAGTCCAACCTGTTCGGGCACGTCAAGGGCGCGTTCACCGGCGCGGTGTTTCCGAAAAAAGGGCTGTTCGAGCTCGCGGACAAGGGGACGATCTTCTTCGACGAGATCGGCAACATCCCGATCGACACGCAGGCGAAGCTGCTGCGCGTGATCCAGGAGCGCGAGTTCATGCGGCTCGGCGGCGTCGAGACGATCAAGGTGGACGTGCGGATCATCGCCGCGACCAACGTCAACCTGCGCCACATGATGGAGGAGGACAAGTTCCGCGAGGATTTGTTCTATCGCCTCAACGTCATCACCGTGCAGCTGCCGCCGCTGCGCGATCGCAAGGAAGACATCCCGCTGCTCGTGCAGCACTTCCTCGACAAGTACGGGCCCGAGAGCCGCAAGCCGGGCCTGATCCTGACGCCCGAGGCGATGGATCGACTGCTCGCCTACGACTGGCCCGGCAACGTGCGCGAGCTCGAGAACGTCATCGAGCGCGCCGTCGTGCTCTGCGGCGAGCGTGAAATCGGCGTCGATCTGATTCCCGATCACGTCAGCGCCAACCCGCGTTTCGAGGTCCCCGACGTCGTGATCCCGTCGGAGGGGATTCATTTCCGCGAGGTCATCATCGGCCACGAGCGTCGCTACATCGAAGCCGCCCTCGAGGCCGCCGGCGGCGTCCAGAAGAAAGCCGCCGAGCTCCTGCACATCAAGCCGACGACGCTGAACGAGATGATCAAGCGGTACGAAATCCGGCCGCGGCGGCGCAAGGGCGCGGGCGAGCCGGAGACGGGCGAAGATCTCGGAGGGGATGGAGCGGACGAGTAAGAGAAGGGAGGCCGAGGATGCGCAACCTGATTCTGACGGTGAGCCTCGTGGTGCTGGTGAACAGCGGCGTTGCGTCTGGCCGGCAAACTGCGGCTGCGGTCGTCAGCACGACCGGGGTAATCCCTCGAGCCGGATTCAAGAGCTGGTCGCTGTTCCTCGTCTGCAACCCGGACTGGGCCTCGCCGGAGAAGAGCGGGGACCTCGCCGACCTGTACTATCGCTTCGCCAGGTTCGGCGACGCCATCGGAGACGACAACCTGGCCGTGTGGTTTTGGAAACGTGAGGTTCCCGTCTCCGATCCGAAGTTGTCGGAGAATGTCGACGTGGCACGCAGCGCGCAATTCTGCCGGGCAATTGAACGCCCGCCGAGTCAGGGACCTTACCTGGTCGTCACGAACGCGTATCCCGACGTCAAGGCGTTCCCCAAAGAGCGCGCGATTTTCGAGTTGGGCGGCCTGCCGCCTGCTGAACTCAGCAAGCTCCTGAACAAACTCACCGATCAACTGCTGCTGCAACGCCGAATCGATCCCTCGGTTGTGGCGCCACCGCCG
>DATEGZ010000124.1:0-6423 GCA_035279905.1 Vicinamibacterales bacterium | reverse complement strand
GGCGCCACGTCCACCGCCACCGCCAGCCCGGCCGCCCGGCGTGCCGCCGGTCGCCGCGTCGTAGCGCATGTCCCACACAGCGCGGTTGACGCCGGGCGCCGCCGTCGCGTTCATCGTGCGGACGACCTCGCCGCCAGGCTTCGCGATGCTCAGCGTCACCGGGCCGCCCGTCTTGACGTAGTAGCTCACGATCGCGCCGAGCGGCGGATTCTGCCCGGCCCACTCTTTGTTGCCGAGCGGGTTGTCGCGGTTCCACGTCTGCCACCGGATCGCCGGCCGGATGTCGAAGAGGAACGCATCGGCTTTCATCGCCTGCGCGAGCTGCCGAATCGGCGCGATGTCATCGAGGATGTACATCCCGCGGCCGTGCGTCGCGATGATGAGGTCGCCGTCGCGCGGATGCACGCGCAGCTCCGGCACCGGCGCCGCGGCCATGCCGTTGCGCAAATCGATCCACGAGGCGCCGTCGTTGAGTGACGTGAAGATGCCGAGCTCCGTGCCAAGGAAGAGCAGGCCCTTCACCTTCGGATCCTCGCGGACGACGTGCACGTAGCCCTTCGCCGGCAGGTTGCCGACGATCGGCGTCCACGTCTGGCCGAAGTCCGTCGTCTTGTACGCGTGCGGCGCGAAGTCGTTGTCGCGGTGCCGATCGACCGCGACGTACGCGGTGCCTGCGTCGAAGGGCGACGCGTCGATCGCCGGCACCCACGAATTCGCCGGCAGGCCCTTGATGTTGCCGACGACGTTCGTCCAGTGCGCGCCGTTGTCGCGCGTCACCTGGATGTTCCCGTCATCCGTGCCGACCCAGATGACGCCCTTCTGCGCGGGCGATTCGGAAATCGCCATGATCGTGCAGTGGAACTCCGCCGCCGTGTTGTCGACGACGACATCGCCGCCCGACGACTGCTGCTTGCTCTTGTCGTTCGTCGTCAGATCCGGGCTGATCGTTTCCCATGACAACCCGTGATTGGTCGTCCGGAAGAGCACGTTGCCGCCGTAGTAGATCACCTTCGGATCGTGCGGCGAGCGGACGATGGGGGAGTTCCAGTTGAAGCGGTACTTGTAGGGAGCGATCGGATTGCCGGTCGAGCCGATGTCCTTCGGGTACGGCGCGATCGCGCGGCTCGTGTTCGTCCGGAGATTGGTCGCGTAGATCGGCCCGCCCTGCGACGTCGAGTAGACGATCCACGGCTCGCTGATGTTCTGCACGCCGGAGAAGCCGTCGCCGCCGCTCACCGTCACCCAGTCGCGCTTGCGGATGCCTTCGCGCGACGTCACCATGCTTGGTCCGCACCACACGCCGTTGTCCTGCAGGCCGCCGCACATCGTGTACGGATCCTGGTTGTCGATCTCGACGCGGTAGAACTGGGTGAACGGGAAGTTGTTGATGACTTCCCACGTGAGGCCGCCGTCGTAGGACACCTGGAAGCCGCCGTCGCAGCCCTCGATGATCCGCTTCGGGTTTTTCGGATCGATCCACATCGCCTGATGGTCGCCGTGCACGCCGTTGCCGGCGTTGCGGAACGTGCGGCCGCCGTCTTCCGAGAGCTGCAGCTGGCCCGCCAGCGCGAACAGGCGATCGGGATTCGCCGGATCGACCCGGAGATCGTCGTAGTAGAACGGCCGGAAGCTGATCACCGTGCTGTCGCTGACTTTCGTCCACGACGCGCCCTTGTCAGCGGATCGGAAGAGCGTCCCCTGCGTTTTCGTCTCGGTGATCAGGTACACGACGTTCGGGTTGCTCGCGGCGATCGCGACGCCCGGACGATCCATCGGCTCGGTCGGCAGGCCGGCCGTGAGCTTCTGCCAGGTGTCGCCGCCGTCAGTCGACTTGTAGAGCGCCGTCTCGCCGCCGCCGCTGTCGAACCGCCACGGCTTGCGGCGGAACGTGTACATCCCGGCGTAGAGCGTGCGTGCGTCCGACGGATCCATCGCGATGTCGGAGCAGCCGGTGTCCTGATTCTTGTAGAGCACCTTCTGCCAGGACTGCCCGCCGTTCGTCGTGCGGAACACGCCGCGCTCCTCGTTGGGCCCCCACGCGTGGCCGAGCGCGCAGACGTACGCGACGTCCGGATTCTGCGGATGCACGGCGATGCGCTTGATGCGCTCGCTGTCGTCGAGGCCCACGTGCGTCCAGCTCTGGCCGCCGTTCGTCGATCGGTACACGCCGTTGCCGAACGAGGTGCTGTTGCGCGGATCGCCCTCGCCCGTGCCGACCCAGACGATGTTTTCGTTAGAAGGCGCGATGGCGATCTCGCCAATCGACGCGACCGGCTGGTCGTCGAAGATCGGGCTGAACGTCACGCCGCCGTTCGTGGTCTTGATGATGCCGCCGGCCGCGCCGGCGACGTAGAAGACCTCGGGCTTGCCTGGGATGCCCGCGACCGCCGTGATGCGGCCGCCGGGATTCGCCGGGCCGATGCTGCGCCAGCGCAGGCTTGCGAGGGCCGCGCCTTCAGCCGACGTGGCCGGGCTGGACGATGAGCCGGATTGAGCGACGACCGCGGCGGCGCCTGCGGTCAGCGCAAGAACGACCAGGGCGCGCGCGAGGCGAGATGGTGTGGAAGGCATGTGATCCTCCACGCGAAATAGTAGCGCAGGTGATTCACTTCCAGAGGCGATGCGGAAGCAGGTAGGTAAACCCGCCGAACAGCTCCCAGTGCGTGGACGTCGTCGTCAGGCCGGCGTCGACGCCGACGTCGTAGACGAGATGCGGATTCTGGTTCCACGACACCGCCCACAACATTCCGCCGGCGTGAGCCTGATCGAAGGGCTGCGTGAAGCGCCACAGCTCGAAAACGATCGTCGTCTTCTTCAAAGGATGAGAGATCGACAGCGTCTGGCCGTACTGCGCCTTCCGCGATTCGTCGACCTGGCTGTTGAACATCGCGTTCGTGTCGACGTGAAACGCCCCGAAGTCGAAGCTGAACAGTGCGATGAACGACTGCTGTGCCGATCCGATGTCGAGATCCGGCGCGTCGCCCGCGTAGCCGGTCTGCAGGAAGCTCGCCGCAATCGACGGCCTGGCGCCTTCGCCGCGATAGAGGAGCACCTGGGCGCCGGCCGAGATGCCCCCCGCGTAATTCGTGTACTTGGACTCGCCCTCACCTTCCGACCACGCCACCGGTTCGAATTCCGCGATGAGTTGAAGGCGCGGTGCCACGGCGAGCTTCGTCACCTGGTTGATGTCGAACAGCGTCTTGACGCCCTCGGACTTATGGCCGGCCAGCACGCCGTTCTCGAACTGGAGGTAGCCCACCGGTGTGAGCGTCGCCGGCGTCGAGACCGTGGGCCGGCCGGGGTGGCCGCGGGTTCGTCCAGGGTTTGCAGCGGCGCGGGCGTTTGCGCGAACGCCGCGCGCGCGACGCTCGAGAGGAGCAGCCACGTCGCCGGGCACGCGCGCATCACGGATGTGCCGGCGCCAGCTCGGTCCGGCCCAGGAGGTCGCGGAGCACCGGCTCGATCGCGTCCGCCATCCGGTGGTACGCGTCGATGTCCGGGTGCAGGCCGTCGGGCGATCCCGACAGGCGGTCGATCTGGCCCGCGGCGGCCACCGCGGCGCGCGTGTCGACGAAACGCACGTGCGGATCCTGCGCGGCGCGTGCCGCAATCCACGCGTTGACGGCGTGCATTGCGTCGTTCTGCGGCCCGGTGGCCGTGTTGTAGGGCAGGATCGACCCGGCGACGACGGGGATCTTTTCCGCCGCGGCGCGGTCGAACATCGCGCCGAGCTGCGCGGTGACCGCTGCGGCCGGCTTGCCTTGATAGATGTCGTTGACGCCCGCGACGATCACGACCGCGGCGGGCCGCGCGCTGACGACGTCGCGATCGAATCGCGCGGCGATCTGATCGCTGCGCTCGCCGTTGACGCCGCGGTTGAGCACCCGCCAGTCGGGATGCCGCGTCATCAGCCAGTACGCGTACTGACTCCGCTCGTCCCCACGGCCGTTGGGAGGCGCCTCGATGGGCGATTCGAAAAGCGGCGTGCCCGCGGTCGTCGAGTCTCCCAGAGCGACGATGACGACGGGGGCCACGTCAGTGGACCGATTTGCTCGTGCTGCCCTGGAGCCGCGCGGCGGTGGCTTCCACCTCGCGCATCACGCGCAGGATGTTGCGATTCGTGATCTTCCGGATGTCGTCGTCGCTGTAGCCGCGACGCAGGAGCTCGGCGACGAGCTGCGGGTAGCAGGACACGTCCTCGAGCCCGACGACCACCGCGGTGATCCCGTCGAAGTCTCCGCCGAATCCGACGTGATCGACGCCCGCGATCTTCTTGATGTGGTCGATGTGATCGGCGACCTGCAGGAGCGACGCGCGCGGCGACGGGTTGAGCCGGCGCCAGTCGACCATCGCCGCGTTCACGGCGCTCTCGTTGTTGTTGAGCGCGGTGAGCAGCCGGGCGCGCTGGTCGGTTTCCTTCTTGTTGTAGTCGGCGACTTCCTGCGAGACGAAGCCCGGCACGAAGGTCACCATCACGATGCCGTCGTTCGTCTTCACCTGCTTGAGGATGTCGTCCGGCACGTTGCGGGGCACGTCCGTCAGCGCGCGCGCGGAGGAGTGCGAGAAAATCACCGGCGCGGCCGTCACGCGCAGCGCGGCCGCCATCGTCGCCGGCGACGTGTGACTGAGATCGACCATCATGCCGAGCCGGTTCATCTCGCGTACGACGTCCTCGCCGAACTTCGACAGGCCGTTGGACTTCGGTGTGTCGGTCGCCGAATCGGCCCACGGCGTGTTGAGCGAGTGAGTGAGCGTCATGTAGCGCGCGCCCAGCTGGTACATCCGCCGCAGCACGCCGAGCGACGAGTTGATCGAGTGCCCGCCTTCCATGCCGATGAGCGACGCGATCTTGTCCTGCTTGCGAATCCGCTCGACGTCTTCGGCCGTAAGCGCGATCGCGAACGTTTTCGGATACCGCTCGACCATGCGGTAGACGATGTCGATTTGATCGAGCGTCGCGGTGACGGCCGTCGCCGGATCCTGCCCGGGCGCGGGCGGCGGCACGTAGACCGACCAGAATTGCGCGCCGACCCCGCCGGCGGTGAGCCGCGGGATGTCGGTCATGATCGTCGGCTGCGACGCGCGGATGTCGAGCTTGTTGAGATCGCCGTCCGCTTTTTCCCGCACGGCCATCGGGTAGTCGTTGTGGCCGTCGATCACCGGCGATTCGCGCAACAGTTTCTTTGCGCGCTCGAGCATCTTGTCCGCAGGCTGGGTCCGTGACATCAGGGTGACAGGGAGAGCGCAGGCCAGGACCGTGAAGACCGTGAGCATGCGCCTCATGTCACGGATTATACGGGGCTTGCCCCGCCGAAGCCGAAGGCGAAGGCGGGTTCGGCGGGTTCGACGAGTTCCGCGGGTTCTATTGCATCACTCTGTCCTGAGCGCCTGTGCCGGATCGACCGACGCCGCGTGGCGCGCGGGGACGAGGCTCGCGACCACGGCCGTCGCCGCGAGGAGCGCGGTGATCGTGACGAAGAGCGCCGGTTCGGCGGTCACCGTGCCGAAGAGCGCGCTCTCCATGACGCGCGTGAGCGCCACAGCGAGCAGCAGGCCGACGCCGAGCCCGACCAGCGCGAGCCGGCCCGCGCCCGAGACCGTCATGCGCACGACCGACGCGCGCGACGCGCCGAGCGCGAGCCGCACGCCGATCTCCTGCCGCCGCTGCGCGACGTAGTAGGCCATCAGCGCGTAGATGCCGATGGCCGCCAGCACGAGCGCGAGCGCGCCGAGCACCGCCATCATCGCGCCGATCATGCGCAGGCCGATCGTCCGATCCGCGACGAGCGTGCTCATCGGCAGCAGCTCCGCCGGCTGGAACGGATCGACCTCGTGGAGCGCGCGCCGGAGATCGGGCGCGAACGTCGACGGATCGCCCGTCGTGCGCGCCGCCAGCTCGACGGTGTACTGCGGCCGCTGCGCCATCGGAAAGTAGACCGTCGAGGCGTTCCGCCGATCGAACCAGTCGTCGATGATGTTGCCGGCGACGCCGATGACCGTGTACCACGGCGAGTCCGCCGCGTCCGCGAGCTGAAGACGCCGGCCGATCGGATCGGTCTCCGGCCAGAATTGATGGCTCATCGCCGCGCTGACGATCGCCACGGGCTGCGCGTTCTCACGATCGACGCTCGAGAAATCGCGGCCGCGCTGGATCGGGATCCGCAGCGCGCCCAGATAGCCTGGCGAAATGACGCGGTAGACGACCATCGGCGGCGGCTGATTGGGCGGGAGCGTCGTGCCCTCGATCGCGATCGGCCGCGAGCTGCTCGAATCGCTCGACGGGAGGTGATTGACGGTGCCGGCGGCCTGCACGCCGGGCAGCGCTGACACCCGTTCGAGCAGGCGATCGTTGAAGTCGCGCCGCTTGACCGCGTCCGCAAAGCCGGCGTCCGGCAGCTCCGTCCGCATGACGAGCACCCCGGA
>DATEGZ010000123.1:0-4501 GCA_035279905.1 Vicinamibacterales bacterium | reverse complement strand
ATCCCGCCGCCGGCGGGCAAAGAAGCCCGGCAGCGGATCGATCGTCGTGGCGGCGGGCTCGCGCTTCAGCCGGTCGAGCATCTCCGTGTACTTCCGCTCGATCACCGGCCACGTGTAGTGCCGCCGGAAGAACTCCTGGCCGTTGCGGCCGAGAATCGCGCCGATGGGCCCCGTGGCCTCGAGCGCGTAGAGTGCTTCGGCGAACTCCTCGAACGTCTCGTAGTACAGCCCGCCGTTGCTGCGGACCGACTGGCCGCGGAGGACGTCGCAGCGGCCGTTGGCGAGCACCGGCTTGCCGAGCGCCCACGCTTCGAGCGCGACCATCGACAGGCTCTCGTACTGCGACGGCATGATCAGCACGTCGGCGGCCGCGAGAGCGTCGAACTTGTCCTCATCGGACAGAAAGCCGACGTGCCGGATCTTCGGGTGCGCGGGAATGGGCAGCACCTTCGACCCCACGAGCACGAGATCGAGCCCGTACGGGTGCATCACCGCGTAGCGCTCGAAGAACGAGAACAGCTCCGCGCAGCCTTTGTTCTCGTCGATGCGGCCGATGTAAATCGCAAACGGGTTCTTGACGTTGAACTTCTTGCGGAAGCGCCACGGCTGCGTGCGCTCGGGGATCGCCGATCCGACGCCGACCACCACGCCCGGGCCCTCGCGCTTGCTGACGCCCGTGATGAGCGCGCGTTCCTCGAACGAGTTGAACATCACCGCGCGCGCCGATCGAAAGAGCGGCGCGAAGATCGAGAGCCCGATCGCCGCGTCACGCTCGGCCGTTGGCACGAGCACGGCCTTGCCCGGCACCGCGCGCATGCCGTGCCACACGTGGTAGTAGCGATAGCTGAAGAAAATGAAGAAGTCGAACGCGTCGCGCGCGCTCGCGATGTACTGCACGAGCTTCGGCGACGTGGGGCCCTCGCTCTCGAGCCATTTCAGCTCGTCGGCGAGCGAGTGCGGCTGCTCGAACACGAAGTGCGATCGGAGACCGAAATCCTCGACGTCGCGCGGACGCGTCACCGGAAACCGCCGCACGCGAAGCCCGTGGACGGTCTCGATGCCCTCGGGGAGCTCGTTCTTCCAGGAAATGTAGTCCTTCGCGCAGGTGGTCAGCACGTCCACCTCCGCCTGCCGCGCGAGCCGTTCCGCGATGTACCTGGCGTGAAGCTCCGCGCCGCCGCTGATGTCCGCGCCGTAGCGCTGAACAACAACCGCCAGCTTCACTGATCGCCAGCTCCCTCGTCTCCGTCGTGGTCGCCGTCGCCGGTGTCGTCCGGACCTCTCATATCAGCCGGACTTCTCGGTTCAGCCGGACCTCTCGTGTCGCCCGGACTTCTCATTTCCCCAGGACTTCCCGCGCCCGCCATGTTCTGGCCAGGACGACGACGACGACGGCGCCGACGCCGGCGTCCGCCCTCCGGCCTCTGTCCCTGTCCCTCGCCCCACGGCCGCTGTTGGCCGCCACCTTCGCCGCCTTGTCTCTGGGGCTGTGCGCTCGCTTCGACAGGCCGCGGCGGCTGCTGGCTCTGGTCGGACGAACCCGCGGAGCCCGTCGAACTTGTCGAACCCGCCGAACCCATGTCCGGCTGCCGTCTTTCCGGCTTCCGGTACTGAACCACGCTTTCAAGCGACCGCCCGCGTCTTTCGTCGAAGTCCATGCGGCTGCTGAGCGACTCGACGCGCATCTTGAGGTTGTGCACCTCGACGCCCAGGCGCGTCGCTTCGACGACGAGGTTGTGGATCACCTCGTAGAACAGCGGGTCCATCTCCTCGCGCTGGCGGAAGCGGCGATGGAACTCCGCGTTCACCTCGGACTGGATGTGCAGCGCCGCCACGATCTTGTTCGGGTTGAAGAACAGCTTCAGCACCGGGTTGAGCATCTTGCGGATGGCTCGCAGGAGCCCGCGGTGCGTCTCGTAGAGCGTCGTGTCCTCGAACTCGTAGTTCGGCGGCGCCGGACTGACGATGCGGTGCTTCTTGAACTGCTCGACGAGATCCGACCGCACGCCGCGCGGGTCGAGGAACTTCTCGAGCTTGACGCCGGCCAGCTGCTGGATCTCGGCCTCGGTGTAGTCGACGCCGCGCTTCTCGCGAATGCGCGCGCGGATCTGGCGCATGATCTGCTCGACGTCGACGGAATCAGAGCGAACATTTAGCTCAGCCATTCACATTTCCAGTCTCATTTGCCTTCCGCCGCCTGGTGTCTCCGGCGGCTCGCAAACTCCGGCGCCTCGGCGATGCACGTGGCCAGGATGCCCAGCGATCGGCTCAGCGCTTTGAATCCGGTTTTCTCGATCTCCGGTCCGCCCGGCGGCACGTTCGGATAGCCGCGGTCGTCCGGCGTCAGATGTTCCCAGTGCCGGAAGAGCCGGCCCCACGGGCTCTCCAGCACGTCGTGCATCAAGGCTTTCGCCTTGAGCGGATACCAGAAGCTGTCGTGGTAGACGACGCTCGCGATGTACGCCCACGGCGCGAGCACGGTCTTGAGCGACCACTCGATCGGCTTCTTGAGGGGGCCCCAGTAGATCTTGTGCTGCATGCGCGAGGCGAACGTCATCTTCTTGAACGGCCCCGCGAAGTGCCAGTTCTCGGCCGCCGCCGACTCGTCGCCGACGATCTCGATCTCGCGCGGATCGCCCGTGCCCAGCCCGAGGTCGTGCGCGAGGCGGATGAACTTGATCGACATCGGATCGAAGCCCATGAGCTTCGCGGCAACCGCGTCGATCGCGACCTGATCCGAGCTCGCAAGAATGACGTTCTTCGTGTACGGCACCATGCAGCGCGGGCCCGGACCGTCGCCCGCGAACGTGCCGTCCATCACCGCGAACACGCCGCGGTGGATCTTCTTCTGGATCATCAGGAGATCGACGAGCGTCTCGTGGATCACCGGGTGCGTCCAGTGCCGCCGCTCGTTGAGCAGCCCGCCGAACGCGTTCTTCATCGCGCCGGTCGTCGTCGTGAAAACGTGCGTCTTGATCGTCGGCAGGTGGATGATGTTCTCGCCGATGAACCGCTTCGGGATCATGAACCCGTCGGGGTAGACCTCATTCAGGCACAGGAACTTCTTCGTGAGATCACCGACCGCGTCCTTGATGTTGATCCACGGCTCGTCGCCCTCGTAGAGGTGGACGTTCCTGAGCCCGTTCGCTTCGACGACGTTGACCTGCTTGTTCTCGCGCTCGCCGAGGTGCGCGTCGATGACGACCGTGCGGTTGTGGCACGCGTGGATCAGCTTCGAGTCGTAGCCGTCCTGCTTCATCGCGCGGATCACGCCTTCCAGCTGCCAGGGCACCGTCGAGCTGCCCGGGTAGAAGAAGTGCCACGAGATGTTCACCTTGAGCGCCGTGTCGGCGTCGCGCGCGACCACGTCCTGGTAGCGCGCCAGGTTCATCAGCCGGTGGTAATCCGCCAGCACGGTGGCCGGCGTGGTGCGAAGGATGGCGACGGTCGAACGCGGCATGGTTATCGGAGCCCGGGCGTATACAAGATCGCGATGACCGCGACGCCCCACAGAGCGACGCAGAGCAACAGGGGCTTATCGGTCAGCAGCATCTCGGACGGGTTGCCCCCGCCTTCGCGCTGGTGCACCAGATAAAGGTACCGAAAGATGCCGTAGAGCGGAAAGGGCACCGTGAACAGCAGGTGATCGGTCCCGAACTTCGCCACCGTTTCCGGGCTGATCGTATAGAAAGCATAGGCCAGAAGCGTCGAAGCCGTCACGACGCCGATCATCTGGTCGAGCAGGTACGGGCTGTACTGGGCCAGGCTGGGCCGGTGCCCGCTGGCGTCGCTCGCGAGCGCGACCAGCTCCGCCCGGCGTTTGCTCAGGCCCAGGAAGAGGGCGAGCAGGAGCATCAGCAGCAGAAGCCAGTGGCTGAACGCGACGTTGATCGCGACCGCGCCGCCGTAGGCGCGCAGCACGAACCCGCCCGCGAGCACGATCACGTCCACGATCACGATGTGCTTGAGCGAGATCGAGTACAGCGCGAGCAGCGTGAGGTACGTCGCGGACACCAGGCCGAACGCGCGGTTGATCGAGAACGCCAGCGACAGCGACGCGACGATCAGGATCGACGCGGTCGCGAGCGCCGCGGCAGGGGAGATCGCGCCCGACGCGATCGGCCGCTTCGATTTCACGGGATGCAGCCGATCGGCCTCGCGATCGAGCACGTCGTTGATGAGATAGACCGTGCCCGAGAGCAGACAGAACACGACGAACGCCAGGCACGCCTCGAGGACGGCGTCGGGATCGCGGAGCTTTTCGCCGAAAATCAGGCCCGCGAAGACGAACAGGTTCTTCGTCCACTGGCTGGGCCGCAGCGATCGCAGCAGATTCGACACGAACGAGCGCGTCCGGACGTCCTGTCCCGTCGGGGCGGGCAACGCCGAGCTGGCGGGCGAGGCTGGCGGAGCCATGAGCGGGGCGGCACGGCCGCCCCTTTCCCGCACGAGCTAGTTGAAGCTCTTCAGGGCTTCAGGCTCGGTTTCGAACGTCTCGAAC
>DATEGZ010000122.1:0-11569 GCA_035279905.1 Vicinamibacterales bacterium | reverse complement strand
CCCACCACCGCCGCTGGCCGTGACCTGCGCGTTGAGCTTGCGCAGCTCCTCCTGAATCTGTTGCCGGGTGTGCGTCTTCGTGCCGGCCATGAGCAGGCTGCCGGCAAACGTCGCGGCTTCACGCTGGCCGGCGAGCGACGTCTGATCGCCGAAGCGGAGATCGATGGTGCCGGTCACGACGTTGTTCGCGGTCTTCTTCGAGAGGATCGCGACCTTCAGGCCGTTGGACAGCGTGGAGTTGGCGACGCGCGTCTCGATGTTCGCGATCGTCGGATCGAACGACTCGCCGCGGGCGACGGACACCTTGCTCGCGTAGCCGGTGAGCATGCTGCTCAAGGTTGGTGCTGCCGGCACGGCCGTGCGATCGGGCGCCGGATCCGGAATGAAGTAGCCGACCGTCCGATTCGACGGCTTGAAATATTCCTGCGCGACGCGGACGAGATCGGCGGGCATCACGTCCTGCAGCCGATCGTGTTGCAGGAACATCAGGCGCCAGTCGCCTTGCGCGATCGCCGAGTTGAGCGCGCCCGTCGCGATCGCCTGCGCGTTCGAGAGGTTGTTCTCCAATCCGCGAAGCAGCTGCGTCCGCACGCGGTCCACTTCCTCACGCGTCGGCGGGTTTTTGACGATGTCGTCGAGCGCCCGGTAGATGGCATCGCGGGCGGCGTCTAGCTTTTCATCCTGGTTGAGCGTGGCGGACACCATCACCAGGCCGGGATCGTGCTGCTGCTGGAATCCCATGTTCGCGGACTCGGCCAGCTTCGTGTCGACGAGCGCCTTGGCCAGCCGTCCTTCCTGTGCGCCGCCTCCGCCACCGCCTCCGCGGCCGCCGCGACCTCCGCCGCCGCCGTTCATCACGCCGGCAAGCACCTGCAACACGGCCGCGTCCGGATGGCTTGCGGACACCGCGTGGAACGCGACGATCACGTTCTGGCCGGTACCGACGCGCCGAAGCTCGACGTAGCGCTGGCCGTCCTGCGCGGGCTCGACGGTGTAGGTCTGGTCGAGCACGCGCGTGGGCTTCGGCAGCTTGCCCATCGTCTCCGCGACCAGCTGCAGCGTCTTCGTTTCGTCGAGCCGGCCGGTGATCACGAGCACCGCGTCGTCGGGCTGGTAGTACTTCTTGTAGAACTCGGCGAGGCGGTTGTACGGCACTTTCTCGATGTCGTCCTTCGATCCGATCGCGGACTTGCCGTAGTTGTGCCAGAGGTACGCGGTGGAGGCCACGCGCTCGCGCAGGATCGACGCCGGGTTGTTCTCGCCGCGCTCGAACTCGTTGCGCACGACGGTCATCTCGGTGTCGAGAATCTCCTTGGTGAACTTCACGTTCACCATGCGGTCGGTCTCGAGGCCGAGCGCCCAGCGCAGGTTGTCGTCGGTGGCCGTGAAGGTCTCGTAGTAGTTCGTGCGGTCCTCGGACGTCGTGCCGTTCCAGTTGGCGCCGTGCGCGACCAGCTCGTCCTTGATCTTGCGGCCGTTGGTCGTCTCGATGAAGTTCATGTGTTCGAGCAAATGCGCCATGCCCGTCTCACCGTAGCCTTCGTGACGCGACCCGACGAGGTACGTCACGTTGACGGTCATCTTCGGCTCGGCGGCGTCCGGAAAAAGGAGCACCTTCAGACCGTTGGGGTAGTCGTACTCGGTGATGCCGCCCATGGACGTCATCTTCTGAACGCCCGCGGGTAACGTCTGCGCGATGACGGCCGCAAACAGGGCGGCCGAGAAAATGGCGGCGACGAAGAGGGTGCGTTTCATAACAAAGAATCCTATACTCACGCCGCGTGCAAAACGTCGTCCTCGACAAGCCTTATGCGTTTGTCCCGCCCGACCGTAATCCCTTCTGGGCCAAGCTGCTGGGGCGCAGCGTGCTGCCGCGGTATCTGCGGAACACGCATGGCGTCGAGTCGTACGAGTTCTTCGGCGTCGACCGCCTGAAGGCGTCGATCGACGCCGGCCACGGCATCCTGCTCGCGCCCAACCATTGCCGCCCGTGCGATCCGATGGTGCTGATCCCGCTGGGGCTCCAGGTCGGCGCGCCGATTCACGTCATGGCGAGCTGGCACCTGTTCATGGAAGGGGCGCTGCAGCGCTGGATTCTGCAGCGCGTCGGCGTGTTCAGCGTGTACCGCGAGGGCATGGATCGCGAGGCGCTGAAGTGCGCCATCCAGATTCTCGCCGACGCGAAGCGGCCGCTCGTCCTGTTTGCCGAGGGTGTGATCTCGCGCACCAACGATCGGCTCAACCACATGATGGACGGCACGGTGTTCATCGCGCGCAACGCGGCGAAGCAGCGCGCGGACCAGACGCCGCCCGGCAAAGTCGTCGTGCACCCGATCGCGATGCGCTATTTCTTCACGGGCGATCTCGAGCCGGCCATCACGCCGGTGCTCGAGGAAATCGAGCGGCGGCTCTCGTGGCAGCCGCAGGCCGGCCGGCCGATCAAGGAACGCATCGTCAGGGTTGGTGACGCGCTGCTGACGCTGAAAGAGAAGGAGTACCACCAGGTGCCGGCGGAAGGCGAGATCGGCGCGCGCGTGGCACGGCTCATCGACGCGGTGCTCACGCCGCTCGAGGAAGAATGGGTCAAGGGCAAGCGCGAAACGGACGTCGTCGGGCGCGTGAAGGCGCTGCGGGCCGCGATTCTCCCCGAGATGGTGGAGGACAAGGTCGACGAAGCGGAGCGTAACCGGCGGTGGCGGCAGCTCGCGGACGTGTATCTCGCGCAACAGCTCTCCAACTATCCGCCCGATTACTTCGGCGTGGAGCCGTCACCGGAACGCCTGCTCGAGACGGTCGAGCGATTCGAGGAAGACCTCACCGATCGGGTGCGGGTGCACCGGCCGATTCACGCGGCCGTCGAGGTTGGCGAGGCCATCGAGGTGCCGCCGGGCCGCGATCGCGGCGCGACGGGGGAGCCGGTGATGGCGCGCGTGCGCGCGGACATCGAGCGCATGCTCGAAGGACTCCGCGCCCGCCGGCCTTCGAGGGCCGCGCGGTGAACGGCCGCGCGAAGAGCGCGCTGCTCCTCGCTCTGCTCGCCGGCATCGTCGCTTCCGTCTGGCCGCTCGCGACCGGACATGCGACCGAGTGGGCGCCTGGGCTCTCGGCCTCGTTGGCGCGGCTGTTGTTTCGATCGCTCACGATCGCGTTCGGCCTCGGCGCGTGGTTCCTCTCGCAGTCGCTCATCGCCGCGCGCGGGTTTGGCGACGGCACGATCGGCGATGCCGTGCACGGCTGGACGGCGCCGATGCACGACTGGCTGGCGCGCCATCCGCCCGCGGCGAACGCGCTGCTCGTCACGAGCTCCGGGTTCATCGACGCGTTCGGCCTCTTTCTGCTCGGCGCCTCGCTCTTCGGGCCGTCGCTGCGTCCGGGAATCGGCCTGCTGCTCGTGTTCGCGCTGCGCCAGATCGCGCAGCTGACGTGCGCGCTGCCGATGCCGCCCGGCATGATCTGGCGGCATCCCGGCGTCCCGTCGCTCCTCGTGACATACGACGTCGCGAACGACTATTTCTTCTCGGGCCACACAGCGATCGCGGTGCTCGGCGCGATCGAGGCGGCGAAAATCGCGCCGCCCTGGGTCGCGCTGGCCGCGGCGACGGTGGCCTGCCTCGAAGCGCTGACCGTGCTCGTCCTGCGCGCGCATTGGACGATGGATGTGCTGACGGGCGCGGTGGCCGCTTGCTGCGCGGCAGGTATTGCGGCGACGATCTGTGCCGGGTTCTAACGTGCCGATGTCCTCGTCCGTCTCGCCTTCGGTTGCTCTGGGCCGCCGCGCGCTCGTCGTGCTCACGCTCATCAACATGTTCAACTACATCGACCGCTGGGTCGTGCCGCCGCTCTTCGAGAGCCTCAAGCGCGAGCCGGTGCTCGGTCACCCGAGCGACGCGCGGCTCGGGTCGCTGATGACGGCGTTCGTGATCATCTACATGCTGGCGTCGCCGTTCTTCGGCGCCCTCGGCGATCGCATGGGCCGGACGCGGCTCATCGCGTTCGGCGTCGCGCTGTGGAGCCTGGCTACGGCGACGGCCGGGCTGGCCACGTCGTTTCTCATGCTCTTCGCGGCGCGCGCGACGGTCGGGATCGGCGAGGCGGCCTACGGGACGATCGCGCCGACCGTGCTCGCCGACTACTACGCCCCGGATCGGCGCGGCCGCATCATGGCGATCTTCGCGTGCGCGATTCCGATCGGATCGGCGCTCGGCTTCGTCCTCGGCGGACTCGTGGACACGCACTTCGGGTGGCGCGCGGCGTTCTTCGTTGCCGGTGTTCCCGGGCTCATCCTGTCGCTGCTGGTTCTGACCCTGAAAGATCCGCCACGCGGCCTGCTGGACGCCGCGCCCGTGGCGCACGCGGAGGGCACGCCGGCGCTCGAAGCGCTGCGGCACGCGTATGCGGTGCTGCTGCGCAATCGTCTGTACGTGCTGACGTGCCTCGGCTATGCCGCCTACACGTTCGCGCTCGGTGGGATCGCGGCGTGGCTGCCGTCGTTCTTCGAGCGCGTGCGCGGCGTGTCGCACGCGCAGGCCGCCACCGTGCCCGGCGCGATCGTCGTCGTCACCGGGTTCGTGGGCACGTTTGCCGGCGGCTGGCTGGCCGACCGCTGGCTCGTCACCAACAAGCAGGCGTACTGGTGGGTGTCCGGGATCGGCGCGCTGCTCGCCACGCCGTTTGCGTTGGTGACGTTTACGGCGGAGTCTCCGGCGATCTACTGGTCGGCGTCAGCGGTGTGCCAGGTGCTGCTGTTCGCGTCCACGGGGCCAATGAACGCGGCCACGGTCAATATCGTGTCGCCCTCGATGCGCGCCACGGCCCTGGCGTTCCAGATTCTCGTGATTCATCTGCTCGGCGACGTGCCGTCCCCGCCGCTGATCGGGTGGATCTCGGACCGGTCGTCGCTCGGCCAGGCCGTGCTGATCCTGCCGACCGCGATTCTGATTGGCGGCCTGTTCTGGATCTGGGCCGCGCGTGAGGACGCGCGGGCGACATGATACCGGGCGGGATGACGCCGGGAGTAGTTTTTACAATTTTCCAGTGACGTAAATTGTAAAAACTACTCCCGGCGTCATCCCGCCCGGTATCATTTCACTATGGGCGTCAGCCCGGACCTGCAGGCGCGATTGTGGCGAGTGCGCAAGCGCCACGACCACATCGACGCGCTATTGCAGGAGAGCGGCGACGGCTGGCAGCTCCAGTTCGGCCACAACGATCGCCCGATCGTCGTCTGGCGATTCAGCACGCAGGATGAGGCGCAGCGCGAAGCCGAGAAACGGCTGAGAGAGCTGCAGCGAGCGGGATGGACGGCACATTGGTAACCCGAGGTTCCTCGGGGTTCCTTGGGGTTCCCGGGGGTTCCTGGGGGTTCGTTGCGGTTCCGATCGCGGTCCTCTTTGCCAGCGTCCTGGCCGCGGCGCCGACGGTCAAGATCACCCTCAAGCACGGCAGCGATCGCGAGGCGCGCACCAAAGCGCAGCTCGAGCGCGTGCTGCGCGACTACGACCTCAGCAAGTACACCTTCACGCACGACGTCGTCATCGAAGAGCAGGCCATCAACCACGCGTTTCCCGTGCTCACGCTCAACGCCCGCTTCGCCGACTCGGAGGACGAGCTGTTGTCGTCGTTCGTGCACGAGCAACTCCACTGGCATTTGCGCGATCACGGTCCGGCGATGCAGAACGTCATGGCCGAACTGCGGCGCTTCTACCCGCGTGTGCCCGTTGGCGGACAGGAAGGCGCGGAGACGGAATACAGCACGTACGGTCACTTGATCGATTGCTACCTCGAGCTCGTCGCCGACAAGAAGCTCATCGGGCCGGAGCGCACCGCGGCCGTTGTCGCGAACAAGGGACACTACACGTGGATCTACGCGACGGTCGTGCACGACGAGGCGCGGATCGCCGCGCTCGTCGATCGCTATCACCTCGGCGTGAAGTAACCGGTTCGACTCCGCTCACCGCAGGTCTGTCCGCGATCGCACACTCGAACTGACACCACGCACGCCACGTCTAATCGACGAAGATGATTGCTGAAACGTTTCGGCGCGACATCCGTGTCGGCTTGCGTGTGCTCGTCAAGGAACGGTCGTTCTGCGCGCTCTCGATCTTCGTGATCGCGCTCGGCATCTGCGGCGTGACGACGATGTTCAGCGTCGTGAACGGCGTGATGCTGCGCGGCTTCTCGTTTCCGACGGCGGACCGGCTGACGAGCGTCAATTTCATCGACCCGACGAGCCGCAATTTCTTCGGCGCGAACGGCCAGGTCCTGGCGATGGACTACCAGGAGTTCCTGCCGACGCAGCAGTCGTTCGAGCTGATGGCCGGCTACCTGAACGGGTCGACCGTCAACGTGACCTACAACGGACAGGCGCGGCGCTACACCGGCGCCTACACGACGGAGAACTTCCTGCGATGCCTCGGCACGGCGCCGATGGTCGGGCGCGACTTCACGGCCGAGGACAACAAGCCCGGCGCCGAGAAAGTCGCCCTCATCGGGTACTCGCTCTGGCAGCGCGACTTCGGCGGCAAGGCCGACATCGTGAACACGGTCGTGCGCATCAACGGCAAAACCGCCACGATCATCGGCGTCATGCCGAAAGGCTTCGCGTTTCCGACGAACGAAGAGCTGTGGATTCCGCTGTTCAGCGAGTTCCCGCCGGCTCCGCGCAACTCGCAAAACGTCGCGTCTCCGGCCGTGCTCGGCATCCTGAGGCGGGGCGTGTCGGTCGATCAGGCCAACGCCGAGTTCAACGGCATCGCGCGCCGGTTGGCCGAGGCGTATCCGGATACGAACAAGCTCTTCAACGCCGCGCAGGTCGAGCCGCTGCTCAAAACGTTCACGCCGGTGGCGCTCCGCGGCACGCTGCTCACGATGCTGGGCTTCTGTGTGGGCGTGCTGCTCATCGCGTGCGTCAACGTCATGAACATGCAGTTCGCGCGGGCCACGCTTCGCGCCCGCGAACTGGCGGTGCGGTCGTCGCTCGGCGCGACGCGCATCCGGCTGGTGCGGCAGATGCTGACCGAGAGCCTGCTCGTCGCCTCGCTCGGCGCGATCGCCGGCATCGCGCTGGCGTACTTCGCGATCGACTGGCTGTCGGCGACGGTGCGGAATCTCGACAACCCGCCGCCGTCGTGGATCACGTTCGACATGGACGCACTCGTGCTCACGGTGACGGTGGGCGCAACGCTCGCCGCCGCGGTGGTCGCGGGCCTGCTGCCCGCGTGGACGTCGTCGCGCGCGAACTCGGTGTCCGTCCTGCGCGACAGCGGCCGCGGCAACACGAGCCGCAGCGTGTCGTTCATGACGCGCAGCCTCGTCGTGTTCCAGATCGTCGTCACGTGCGTGCTGCTCATCGGCGCGCTGCTGCAGGTGCGGTCGATCGTCAACCAGAACAAGATCGACTACGGCTACGACACGCGCGGCCTGATGTCGGCGCGCATGGGCCTGATGGAGGGCGATTACCCGAACCCGGCGGCGCGCAAGATCTTCTACGATCACCTGCTCGAGCAGCTGCGCCAGACGCCGGAGTTCGGCGCGGTCGCGTTCACGAGCCGCTTCCGCATGGTGTTCGGCGGCACCGCGCCGGTCGAGCTCGACGGGAAGACCTACACCGAGCAGCGCAATCGTCCGAACGCCAACTTCGAGCAGGTCACCGGCTCGTTCTTCAGCGTGACCGGGCAGAAGCTGCTCGAGGGGCGGACGTTCAACGACGACGACCTCGATTCGCGCCAGCCGGTGGCGGTCGTCAACGCGTCGTTCGCGGCCAGGCACTACGGGCGGGAGAGCGCGCTCAATCATCGCTTCCGGACCACGGCCGCCGACGGCACGCAGGCGGGTCCGTGGCGGACGATCGTCGGCGTCGTGTCCGACGTCCGCATGATCGGTCCGTTCAATCCGCCCAACGTGGACGCCAGCGGCTTCTACGTGCCGTTCTACGCCACGCCGTTCGGGCCGGTCACCTCGCAGGCGCCGCTCGTCAACCAGTTCACGACGGTGCTCGTCTCGCCGCGCGGCGGCTCGAGCGTTGACGCGCTCGCCACCGTGCTGCGCCATGAAGTGACGAAAGCGGATCCGAACCTGCCGCTGTACTTCGTCGGCACGCCGCAGAGTCAGCTCGACGCCTTCGTCGGCCAGAACCGCGTCATCGCGACGATGTTCTCGATCTTCGCGGTGGTGGCGATGGTACTCGCGGCCGTGGGGATCTACGGCGTGATGTCGTTCTCGGTCAACCAGCGGACCGCGGAGTTCGGTCTTCGAATGGCCCTCGGCGCCAACACCAGCCGCATCCTTGGCGGCGTGTTGAAGCAGGGCGGCGTCCAGGTCGGCCTGGGGCTGGCGGTCGGCCTCAGCCTGGCGGCCGGGCTCGCCAAGGTGCTGCAAAGCGGCATCCAAAACACGCTCTTCAACGTCCGGGGCACGGATCCGACGACGTATCTCGCGGTCGGGGCGCTGGTTGCGGTGGTCGCGTTCGTGGCGGCGCTGGTGCCGGCGCGGCGGGCGACGCGCGTCGATCCGATCATCGCGCTGCGGGCGGAGTAGCCGATCGCTGCCGCAGGCGGCCGGCGTCACGCGCCTGGCGCGCCACGACTTCGAGGAAATCGTCGACGGTGTGTCCCGGCTGCGGCCGCAGGCCGGTGCGCTCCGTGATCCGATCCGCAATCTGCAGCGCCGCCCGCTGACGCACCGAGCTCGAAAAATTCCATCGGCGCTCGAGATACGTCTCGATTAGCACCAACTCGTCGTCAGTGATGGCCGCGGCTTGCGGGGACGCGGTGCGCGCGCGCGGCGAGCTGGACCAGCTCGGCTCCAGCGCTTCCGCTTCGCGTTCGTGCACGACCACCGTGCCGGCCAGCAAGTCGCCCAGCCGCCGGCTGTGCCGATTGAGCATCATCGTCACCACGCCGACGCCGTACAACGCCGGCAGGAAGTCGACGGCGCGAAGCAGATTGCGAAGCAGGGCGGCGGTGACGTCGATCGGCCGGCCGGATTCGCGAATGACGCGGATCTTCGCGACGCGCTTGCCGGGCGTCTGGCCCCGCCACACGATTTCGAAGAGGGCGAAATAGCCCCAGTAGATGCAGAACAGGCCGAGCACGGCGATCGCAAACAGCACGTTCGCCCAGAACCGGCTGGCGCCGGCGATCATCGCCGGGCCGAACGCGCCAAACAGCAGGATCACTAGAACGTACAGGACGCCCTGCAGTAGAGTGTCGACGACGATCGCGAGGAAGCGGCTTCCGATGCCGGCAAGGGGCAGCTCGAGGGCCACTTGCTCGGGCGTGTCGATGCGCAGCTCATCGCCCAACATCACGAGTGATCTCCACACACTGGCTCGAGCGACGGACCCCGCATTGGCGGCGCCTCGACGCCCTGGTCGATCGGGCGCGCGGTTCGGGCTTTCGCGCGCTCAGCGCTGACGAGTTGCGCGAGCTCGGCCAGCTGTACCGTCAAGTGGCCTCGGATCTTGCGACCGTGCGGGAAGATCCGGCATCGGTACGCATCGAGACGTATCTCAATCTGCTGCTCGCGCGCGCCCACAATACCATCTATTCCGCGGAGAAGACGGCGTCGGCCGGCGTGATGGCGTTTCTCGCCGACGGATTTCCGCGCGCGGTGCGCGCGCACGCGCGTCACTGTCTGCTCGCGGCGGGGCTGTTCTGGCTCGCGGCGGCCGTCGGCGCGGTGCTCACGGCTCAGGATCCTGATTTCACTGCGAAGGTCGTCGGGCCGGACATGGTCGAGACGATCCGCCAGCATCGGATGTGGACGCACTCGATCGTGGGCATCAAGCCGTACGCGTCGAGCGCGATCATGACCAACAACATGACGGTCGCGTTCATGACGTTCGCGCTCGGCATCACGGCCGGTCTCGGCACGGTGTACATGATGCTGTTCAACGGGCTGCTGATCGGCGTGATCGGCATGGCCTGCGGGCAGGCCGGCATGAGCCTCGCGCTCTGGAGCTTTGTCGCGCCGCACGGCGTGCTGGAGCTGCCTGCGATCTTCATCGCCGGCGGCGCCGGGCTCCGGCTGGGGCAGGGCTTGCTGTTCCCCGGCACCTGGCCGAGGCGCGATTCGCTCGCGCAGGCCGGGCGCGAGGCGGTGGCGCTCGTGATTGGCTGCGTTCCGATGCTCATCATCGCCGGGCTCATCGAGGCGTTCGTGTCGCCGACCGACTTGCCCGTCGCGATGAAGTTCACGCTGGCCGCGGCGATTGCCGTGTTGTTTGCCGTGTACCTGCTGCCGCGGAACCGGCGCGCGCCTACAGCCGATTCCGCTGCTTGAGATCCAGGTAGGAGTTGACGAGCACGGCGGCAAGCCGGCTCGACGTCGTTTCGAACGCGAGCGCGCCGCCCTCGCGGAGGTTGCCGAGCAGCCGCTCGCGCCGATACAGCACGTCCTGCGCCGCGGCGCTCTCGTACATCTCGTGCACGCCGCCGGGCCGCCGTTCGGCCACGCGGCGGAGATCGGGCTCGCCGATCACGACGAACATCACGACGTGGCGCGTCATGAGCTGAGTCGCGGCGCGCACGACCTCGGGTGTCATCGCCGTCTCGCTCAAGTCGGTCAGCCAGACGATCAGGCTCCGCCGTTTCTGATCGGACAGCAGCCGGCCGGCGGCGAGCAGGTGATCACCTTCCCAGTCGTCCTCGTCGAGACGCGCGAGCCGCTCGACGATGCGGCGCAGGTGCGTGCTGCCGTGCGAGGCGGGGAGCCGCAGGGTGATGCGCCGCCCATAGCCGAGCACGCCCACACGATCCCCGGTGCCGAGCGCGACCTGGGCCAGCGCGAGCGCGGCATTCACCGCGTGATCGAGCTTGCTCAGTCCGGCCACACGCGCGCGCATCAACCGGCCCGCGTCCAGCACGAGCCAGACGGTCTGACTGCGCTCGATTTCGTACTGGCGGGTCACGAGCCTGGCGCGCCTTGCACTTGCGGTCCAGCAGACGTCGCGCAGCTCGTCGCCTGGACGATAGTCACGCAAGCTCTCGAAGGCGCGACCGGTACCGCGCACGCGCGCTGATCGTTTTTCCATTTCGATCTGCCGGCTTCGCACGAGGTAGATCGACTGGCTGCGCGCGAGCTCGAGATCCGGACAGGCCAGCGGGACCTGCTTCACGTCGGCCCGCGCCCATCGCTCCGCCAGCCGCCACGCCGATTGATACCGGATGAAGACGCCCGCGATCGGCGCTTCGCCGCGGCGGACGGGGGTGATGTCGTACGTGCCTGACGCTTCGCCGCCCGGCGACACCGTGAACGCGAGCTGAGGCGGATCCGGCCGCAGGCGCGTGGGCACGGCGTCGACGACGCGCGCGCTCACGGTCACCGTCGACCGATTCTCGATCGCGATCTGCACGGTCGATCGCACCGACAGCGCCGGCGGCGCGAGCCACGTGCGGCGAACGATCAGCGCCGAAGGACTGGGGAGCCGGCGGACGTCGGCGATCCACGCGAGCAGCACGAGGCCATCCCACGCGAGCATCGCCAGAACGAACCGGCGATCGATGAAGGCCGGCACCAGCCAGACGAGGCCGACGAGCAGCAGCAGAGTCGTGCGCGGCCCGAACGCCAC
>DATEGZ010000121.1:0-44496 GCA_035279905.1 Vicinamibacterales bacterium | reverse complement strand
CGCCCGCGCTGCAAGGCGTCTACGCGTCGCCGCCGGAGGTGCTGTCGGCGGCGGCGATCTTCGGGCCGGGCCGCGGCCCGGGGCGCGGCTCACTCATTGCGCCGCGCGGCGGCATGAGCGAGCTCGTCGATCGGCTGCATGCGGTGCTCCGTGCGCGCGGCGTCACGTTCTCGTTCGAGACGCCGGTCGATCGGCTCGACACCTCGGTGCCGGCCGTGATCTGCACGAACGCGCCGGTCGCCGCGCGTCTCATCGCGCCGTACGCGCCGACGCTCGCGGCGGCCGTCGCCCGCATCCGCATGGTCTCGCTCATCGTCATCACCGCGTTTTTCGAACGGCGCGACGACGACTGGCACGGACTCGGCGTGCTGTTTCCGCGATCGACCGGCGTCGAGGCGCTGGGCGTGCTGTGCAACACGGACATGTTTCCGGATCGCGGCACCATGCGATCGGAAACGTGGATCTACGGCAATCTCTCGCCGGAGGCCCTGCCGCAGACCGACGCCATCGTCAGCCGGATGTGCGAGGATCGCGGCCGGGTCACCAACCGGATGGATGCGCCGATCGCGTGGCACGTCACGCCGCAGATCGCGTCGCTGCCCGTGTACGACACGGCGGTGCTCGACGCGCAGGCGTCGCTCGCCGATCTGCCGGCGCGGATCGCGCTGGCGGGCAACTATCTCGGACGGTTGGGCGTCACGAAGCTGCTGGACGGCGCGTGGGAAGCGGCGCGGCGAATCATGGGCGAGCGGCAGAGCGCGGCGGCGTAGGGAGCGTCGTGTGATCCGTCTTCGCCGCACGACGCCCGCCGATCTCGACTTCGTCCTCGCGCTCGAACATCACCCCGATCAGCGCTCGTTCATCGGCCAGTGGACGCGCGAGCAGCATCTCGAGACGATGGCGCGGGCCGATCGCGAGCACTGGATCATCGAGCGCGTCGAAGACGAGGCGCCGCAGGGGTATCTGATCGCGTACGACGCGCGCGACGCCGGTTACGGGGCCTACATTAAGCGGATCGCGATCGCGGAGAAGTCGAAGGGCATCGGGCGCGACGCGCTCCGCGAGTTTCTGGCGCACGCGTTTCGCGACCTGGGCGCGGCGTCGGTGAGCCTCGCCGTGCGGCACCACAACGCGCGCGCGCAGCGGGCCTACGCGGCCGTCGGCTTTGCGGAGCGGAAGCTCTCGGCGGACGAATGGCACCACTTTCGTGCCACCGTCGACCCGGTCGGCGACGATTGCTTCGTGATGGAAACGACCCCTGGGGTCGTTTCGCGCCCAAACGCAACTTGAGTTGTCGTTTTGGCCCGAAACGACTCCCGAGGTCGTTTCCATCAACCTTTACTTAACCGCGCCCGTCCAATTGCGGGGGATCTCATGGACGCTCTCTGGCAGGACATTCGTCTCGCGGTCCGGACCTACCTCAAGCAGCCCGGCTTCACCGCGGTCGCCGTCCTGATTCTCGCGCTCGGCATCGGCGCCAACACCGCGATCTACACGCTGGTCGACGCGGTGGCGCTGCGTCCGCTTCCGGTCACTCGCCCGAGTGAGCTCGTCCGCCTGGGCGACACCAACGCATGTTGCGTGAACACCGGTCTGCAGAAGGACACCTCGCTCTTCTCGTATCCCTCGTACCTCGATTTCCGGGAGCACACGCCGGAGTTCGTGAGCCTGGCGGCCTTCCAGGCAAACACCGGGCCCTTCAGCGTGCGCCGCACGGGGTCGACCGCGCCGGCCGTGCCGCTGGGCGCCGAGTTCGTGTCCGCCAACTACTTCACGACGCTCGGTGTGGCGATGGCCGCCGGCCGCGGGCTCGTCGACGACGACGATCGCCCGGGCGCGGCGCCGGCAGCAGTGCTGAGCTACCGCGCGTGGCGCGATCAGTACGGCCTGGACTCCGGCGTCGTCGGCGGGACGTTCACGATGAGCGGCGTGCCGGTCACGATCGTCGGCGTCACGGCGGAAGCGTTCTTCGGCGAGACGCTGCGCGCGAATCCGCCGAGCCTGTTCCTGCCCCTGGGCATCGAGCCCGTGCTGCGCGGCAACGGCCAGGGCGTGGCGTCGGCAAGCGGCGCGGCCACGTCGCTCCTCGCGCGGACCGATCAGAACTGGCTGTACATCGTCGGACGGTTGAAACCCGGCGTGTCGCGGGAGATGGTGCAGGAGAAAGTGTCGGCCGAGCTTCGCGACTGGCTGTCCGCGCAGTCGTTCCTCTCGGACACCGATCGCAAGCAACTGTCCGAGCAGCACATCGTCGTGACCTCCGCGGCGACAGGCGTATCGACCCTTCGCACGCGCTACGCGGACGCGCTGCGCGTGCTCGCAGTCGTGTCGGCGCTCGTGCTGCTCATCGCGTGCGCGAATCTCGCGAACCTGCTGCTCGCGCGCGCACAGCCATTCCAGTTCGCGATGCGCGCGGCGCTTGGCGCGAGCCGGCCGCGCCTCATCCGCGAGATGCTGACGAGCGGGCTCGTGCTCGCGGCGGCCGGCGGCGCGGCGGGGATTCTCGTCGCGTACCTCGGCGCGCGCGTCATCGTCGCGACGGCGTTCCGCGGCGCGACGTTCATTCCGATCGACACGGCGCCGTCGCCGGCGATCCTCGGATTCGCGATGGTGATGACGCTCTTCGCGGCGGCGATCTTCACGACGATGCCCGCGTGGATCATGTCCAAGACGAATCCCATGGACGCGCTTCGCGGGAGCGGACGATCCACCGCGGATCGCGCGGCGCTGCCTCGTCAGGGGCTCGTCATTCTTCAGGTCGCCGTTTCACTCGTGCTCATCATCGGCGCGGGCCTGCTCACGCGCAGTCTGCTGGCGCTTCAAAATCAGGACTTCGGATTCGAGACGGATGGCAGACTCGCGGTGCGCGTCGATCCGTCGGTGGCCGGCTACACGGCCGAGCGGCTGCCCGCGCTGTACGAGCGACTGCCGAGCGAGCTATCGAAGATCCCCGGCGTCGTGAGCGTCACCCTCTCGCAGTACAGCCCGATGGAGGGCAACAACTGGTCGGGTCCATTCAGCCTCGAGGGCCGGGCTGTGGATCCGGATCATCGGATTTCATCCTCATGGCTGCGCGTCGGGCCGCGCTACTTCGAGACGATCGGCGCGCAGATCGTGCGCGGCCGCGCGATCGACGAGCGCGACACCGCGACGTCGCTGCACGTCGCCGTCGTTAATCAGGCGTTCGCCGACGCGTTCTTCCCCAACGAGGATCCGATCGGCAAGCACCTTGGCCAGGGTGAGGAACCCGGCCGCGCGATGGACTACGAAATCGTCGGGATCGTCGAGAACACCAAGTACGTGCTCGCGGAGGAGCCGGCGTTCCGCACGTATTTCATACCGCTGCTCCAGACCGTGCCGTTCAAGTACGAAGGCAACATCTCGATGCAGGCGCGGTCGATGTTCATCCGCGACATCGTGCTGCACGTGTCCGGCGGGCCGGACCGGCTCAAGAGCGTCCAGGCGGACGTGCGCCGGTCGCTCGCGGCCATCGATCCAAACCTGACCGTCAATGCGGTACTGACGTTCGGTGAGCAGCTCGCGCTGAACTTCAACCAGCAGCGGCTGGTCGCGACGCTCACGTCGCTCTACGGCCAGCTCGCGCTGCTGCTGGCGGCCATCGGTCTTTACGGCATCACGGCGCACAACGTCGCGCGGCGCACGGGCGAGATTGGCATTCGCATGGCGCTCGGCGCCGATCGCCGGCGCGTGCTCGTCATGGTGCTCAAGCGCGCGCTGATCCAGACGTCGATCGGCCTGGCGATTGGCTTGCCGATCGCCCTCTTCGCCGGCCGGGGACTTTCGACACAGCTCTACGGCATCACGCCGCGAGACCCGCTGGTGATCGGCACGGCGATCGGCGTCCTGCTCGTCGCCGCGCTCATTGCCGGCGTGCTGCCGGCGAGACGAGCAGCTTCGATCGATCCAATCAGAGCACTCAAGACGGAGTAGGCACTAGGCAAGAAAAACAAGGCACCGGGCACCGGCGAGTGTACGCGTGCAACGCCAGCGCCTAGTGCCTGATCAGTTTTTCTACTTCCAACGCCGTGGCGTTTCGCGGATCGAGCGCGAGCGCGGCGGTTACGTGGGTGCGCGCGTCCGCGATGCGGCCCGCGTGAAATTCGGCGAAGGCGAGGCGAGTCAATTCGTCGACGCTCTGCGGCGCGATCCTCGCGGCGGCGGCGAATTCACGGACTGCGTCGTCGAAGCGTTGCCGCGACAGCTGATTGCGGCCGGATCGATCGTGAAAGAACATCGAGTCTGGCTGGGCGGCCGTGGCCTGATCGAAGAAGCGCTGCGCGAGATCGAACGCGTTCATATCTGCAGCGACTTCGCCCAACATCATCGACGTGTCAGCGCCTGGGCTCGGTTGGGTACTGACCTGCTGCAATACCTGCGTCGCGGCCGCCTTTTCGCCGCTGGCGTTCAGCGCGGCCGCCAGTTCGGCTCCGGCCACGAAAGTATTCGCGCTACTGTCGAACGCGGCGCGCAGGTGCGGAATGGCTTCGCGCGGCTGGCCGTTGGCGGTGAGCGCCTGGCCCAGGGCCAGCTCGAGGGCAGGCGCTGACGGATCGAGCCGCAGCGCCTCGGTGAGCTCCGCAACGGCCTGCGGCGGTTGGCCGGAGTTTGCGAACTGCACGCCCACGCGGTAGTGCGCGAGCGAGGTGTACGGGTACACCTCGAGGGCTCGCGCGAGCCACGCGAGCGCGCCGGTCGCGTCGCCCGTCCGCGCGAGATTCTCCGCCATGTGCACGCGCTCTTCTCCCCGGCCGTCGCCGTCGATCATGTTGAGCGGCCAGTTGCACGCCACGATCAGCACCACTACGGCCGAGGACATGATTCCCAGCGCGCGGAAGTGCCGCACCGCAATGAGCCGGAGCATCTGATCGACGGCCGCGCCCGCGCCGATCGCGAATGGCACGAGCAATGGCAGCCGGTAGCGCTCAGATGTAAAGAACAGTGCGACGGACAGGGCATACAGCGGTACGAACGCCACCCAGATCAGGTAGTCCCTGCCCGGTCGCGGCTCGACGAGCCAGAACGATCCGATCAACCCGACGAGCCCCAACGGAATAAGACACCATGGGCCGACGAACAGGAACCGCAGCATCGATCGCGCGTCGTAGGCGAAGAACGGATAGCTCAGCGGCAGGGGAATGTGCTGCGCGTTGAACACGTAGCCCGCCTTGATGGCGAAGAGCCGCAGCCACGCGATCGGATGCTCTCGAATCCACGTGATCGCGAGGCCGGACCAATACGACGAGACCTCGCCGTCCGTGAGCGATCGCTTCAGGGCGGCTTCGGCGACGCGCCGCGTGTCGCGCGCCTGTCCCTCGATCGTCGGGCTCACGCCCGGCACCATGCGAAAGAGACCGTTCGCGTCGGCGTTGTTGCCGATGTAGAAGTTCAGTCCGCCGTGCGACGGGAGCAGGCTGGCTTCGTGCGCGACGACCGCATTGCGGATGCCGACGGGCAGGAGTGCGATCAGGACGCCGGCTGCCAGCAGCAGTGCTGTGCGCCATCGCTGCGCGATGGCAAGCACCAGAACCAATCCGACGACCGCGACGAGCACGTTTGGCCGGTTGAGCATGAAGAGCCCGCACACCGCGCCCGCGAAGAGCGGCCAGTGCGCCTGCGGCCGCCGCAGCGCCATCGCGAGCAGCCACAGCACCGCCGCGGTGAGAAAGGGATCGAGCGAGGCCTGAAGAATCAGCAGCTCGTAGAAGGTGAACAGACCGGTCAGCGCCGCGAGCGAGGCCGCTATCCAGGCCGTTCGCTCACCGAACCATTCGCGCGCCGTCGCGAAGACGAGAGCGATCGTGCCCGTGCCCAGGAGGATCTGCATGATGCGCGCCCCGTCGATTGAGGTGCCGATCCAGGTCACGAACGCCAGGAAATAGATGTACAGCGGCGAGACGTAGTACAGCCCCGGACCCAGGCCGAGGTCGCCGGAGACTACTCGTTGGGCCAGGCCGAAATACGCGGCGGAGTCGCCCGTGGCGTTCACCTGCAGCAGGACGTGATCTTTGAGCTGCACGACGGCGACGAGCTTGATCGCGACCGTGACGGCGAGAAACAGCGCGAGCCGCGCTGGCCGCGATGGCGCGAATCCCGGGCGGTTATTGCCTAGTGCGACGCCTGGCGGGCGGGCGGGCGGTCGGGCGCGCGGCCGCTTCCTGGCCACTATTTCCCCTGCGGCAGCCGCGCGATGACGGCACCGTTCTCGTCCAGAAACTCGATACGCGGATTGCCCGCCGCATCCACCGTCAGCGTGAGCCGCGGCTTGCCGTTCGCGTCTGACAGCGCCACCAGCGCCGCGCGGTCGCCGTTCTTGCCGACGAACAGGCGGCGCGGTCCGGGCTGGGCCGTCGATCGAATCTTCGCGATCGCCGCGTTTCGCTCCGCGCCCGGCGGCAGCTTGTTCGCGTCGTTGAGCTGTTTGATCAGCTCGCTCAGGTGGCCGTCGCCGCGGTCCCAGACCTGAAATCCCGCGGTGCGGCGGCCGTTCGACTCCGTGTAGCTGAATCCGATCGTCTGATCCTGCTTGAGCTGGTCGAACATCAGCCCGGCATCCGCGCGCCGCGTGCCGTTCACTTCCTGTCCCGTGTAGGTGAGGCCGCCGACCTCGTCGCCCTGATCGTTGAAGAAGATCATCCCGGCGACCGGCCGAGGCCGATCGATCGTCACGCCGTCCATGACGCCGGGATGCATCCGATCCTTGTTCGCGATCACCATGCGCAGCGTGCCGTTGGCGTCCACGACGTTGATGCGCTCGACCGTGATCTCCTTCGGCGCCGCGGCCTGGCGGAACGCCGCCGCCCCAATGACGATGAGCGCCAGGGACGAGGCAATCGTATACACCCGAAGAAAGAGGAACTGGCGGCGAAGCGAGCGGCGCATGCGGACCTCCCAGGGCGCATTATCGCGCGCCGGCGGCGCGCGGAAGACCGCTCGGAGGCTCTATTCGTCTGCCTTTTCAGAGAGGTCGCCATCATGAAGACCCGTCGGGTGTCCGTTCGGTCGTGGGCGAGCGTCAGCGTGTTCGCCGGGCTGCTCGCCCTGGTGTTTCCCGGGTTCGACCTGATTCATGCGCAAACGCCACAGGGCTCCGCCGCCTCGCAGGCCGCGGGCCGTCTGCCGGTCCGCCGCGTCGTCCTCTACAAGAGCGGCGTGGGGTACTTCGAACATCTCGGCAAAGTCCGGGGCAACCAGACCGTGACGATCGACTTCACCACCGGCCAGCTCGACGACGTGCTCAAGTCGTTGACGACGCTCGACCTCGACGGCGGACGCGTGCTCGGCGTCAACTACAACTCGGAGGCCGCGCTCGATCGCCGGCTGGGCGCGCTGCGGCTGCCGGTCGGCGAGCAGACGACGCGCACCGCGTTTTTGTCCGCGCTGCGCGGCGCGAAGCTGGAAGTCTCGTCGAGCGGCGGCCGCGTCCTTGGCCGCTTGTTGAGCGTCGAGCGGACGAGCGACCGGCGGCCGGACGGCTCCGTGACGCAGGTCGACACGCTGTCGCTCGTGACCGATGCGGGCGATCTGCAGACCGTCGCGCTCAATCCCGGCGTCAACGTGCGCATCGTCGAGGCTGATCTGAATCAGGAAGTCGGCCGGTATCTCACGCTGCTCGCGTCGGCCCGCGATCAGGACCTGCGGCGCCTCGCGATCTCGACGAGCGGGAACGGCGAGCGCGATCTGTTCGTGAGCTACATCAGCGAAGTGCCCGTGTGGAAGGCGACGTATCGCCTCGTGCTGCCCGGCGCCACCGAATCGCGCAAGCCGCTGCTCCAGGGCTGGGCGATCGTCGACAACACGGTCGGCGAGGACTGGGACAGCGTCGAGCTCTCGCTGGTCGCGGGCGCGCCGCAGTCGTTCGTGCAGGCGATCTCGCGGCCGTACTACGTGCAGCGGCCGATCGTCGCGCTGCCGGATCGCGTCTCGCTCGCACCGCAGACGCACCAGGCGGCGATGGGCACCGCGGGTCCCGGAGCCATCGCAGGCACGGTCAGAGATCCGAGCGGCGGCGCCCTGCCCGGCGTCACGGTGCGTGCGGTCGGCGCCGGCAACGCGTTCGTCGCGGTGACCAACAGCGCCGGCCGCTTCGAGCTCCCGTCCGTGTCTCCGGGAACATACGAGATCACGTACACGCTCGCGGGCTTCAAGGTCGCCCGTCGTACCAACGTGCTCATCACCGGCGGTTTCCAGGCCGTGGTCGACCAGGCGATGGAGATTGGTCAAGTGTTCGAGGAGATGACGGTCACCGGGGCGGCGCCGGTGAACGACGTGAAGAACACGACCACGGGCGCCGGCGGGGGCGGCGGAGGACGCGCCGGCGGTGGCAGCTTCGTCGCCGGGATGCCATCCGCTGCAGTTCCGCCACCGCCGCCGTCGGCCGCGCGCGTGGGCGAGTTCCGCAGCGCGCAGCAGTCGGCCGCGGATGCCGGGCAACTCGGCGATCTCTTCGAGTACAAGCTTCGCGAGCCGGTCACGATTCGCAAGAACCAGTCGGCGCTCGTCCCGATCCTGAGCGGAGAAGTCGGGGCGGAGAAAGTCTCGCTGTGGAACGCGAACTCCGGCATGAGCCGCCCGTTGCGCGCGGTGTGGGTGACGAACACGACGGGTCTCACGCTCGACGGCGGCAGCTTCTCCGTGATCGAAGGCCAGGTCTTCGCGGGCGAGGGCATTGTCGAGCCGCTCAAGGCGGGGGAGAAGCGGCTTCTTTCGTATGCGGCCGATCTCGGCGTGCAAGTGGACGCAAAAGGCGAAAGCGTGCCGTCGAGGGTGACGCGCGTCATGGTGGCCCGCGGCCTGGTCACGCAACTGACCGAAGAACGGCAGCGGCGCACCTACACCGCGCGCAACGAGGACACCGAGCCGCGGACGCTCGTGATCGAACATCCCGCGCGCGCGGGCTGGACGATCGGCGGCTCGCTGACGCCGGCCGAAACGACGTCGGAGTGGCATCGATTCAAGCTGTCGATCGCGCCGAAAACATCGGCGAACTTCGTCGTGGAGGAGACGCGCCAGGGTCAGACGCAGTACTCGGTGAACTCGATCACCGACGATCAGATCTCCGTGCTCGTGCGCGACAACCTGATCACGCCGCAGACGGCCGCGTCACTGCGCCAGATTCAGTCGCAGAAAGCCGAGGTCGCGCGGATCGGCAACGAGCTGGCGGCGCGCCAGAGCGAGATCGACGCGATCAGCCGCGACCAGGACCGCGTCCGCGAGAACATGAAATCGCTGAAGGGCAGCACCGAGGAAAAACAGCTGCTCCAGCGCTACGTGAAGCAGCTCGACGACCAGGAAAATCGCCTCGAGGTGCTGCGGCGCGACAACCAGAAGCTCATCGACGACCGGCAGAAAGCGCAGGCCGAGCTGAACCGGTTGATCGAAAACTTGTCGAGCTGAGACGCGGAAATGACGCCGGGAGTAGTTTTTACAATCGGGAGGAAAGCTCCAGGTTTTAAGTGCCGATTGTAAAAACTACTCCCGGCGTCATTTCAGCGCCGCCGCCAGCTGATTCGCGAGCGGGTGATCGGGCTTGATCGCGAGCGCGGCGCGGACGTGGGCGCGCGCCGCGTCCGTCTGGCCCAGCTTCACCTCGCAGTACGCGAGATACGCGAGCGAGTCGGCGTCCTTCGGGTCGAGCCGCACCGCTTCGTTCAGCTCGCGCGCGGCTTCGTCGAACCGGTTGAGCACCGTGAGGTTCAGCCCATATTGCTGGCGTGCGCTCGCCTGGCCGGGCCGCATCCGCACGGCCTGCGCGAAGAAGCGCTCGGCGGCGTCCGGCGCCTTCACTTCCGACGCCAGGCGCCCGAATCGCAGCCAGACCTCCGGGTCGGCGTCCTCGGGCAGCGTGATGCGCCGAATGACGTCCGCGGCGCCTGCGAGATCGCCGGTCTTCTCGAGCGCGACCGCGAGGTCGTAGCCCGGCAACGGGACGTTCGCGCCGCCATCGAAGCCGCGCCGCAGGTACGGGACCGCCTCCTGCGGCTTGTCGTTGCGCAGCAGCGCCTGGCCGAGCGCGTATTCGACGTTGGGCCGTCCCGGGTCCACCTGCTGCGCCGTCGTGAGATGCGCGAGCGCCTTCGCCGTCTCATTCTTCGAGAGATAGGCGACGCCCACGGTGTAGTCGACGATGCCGTGACGAGGCGCGTCGGGCTCGAGCTTTTGCACCCATTGCTCAGCCTCGTCGTAGCGGCCGATGACGACGAGCCGTTCGGCCATGCGGAGGCCTTCCTCCCACCGGCCGTCGTGAAGGCCATGCCGCCAGTTGGCCAGGCCGAAAATCGCGAGGAACGCGACGCCCGGGACGAGCAGGGTTTTCAGCTCCTTCCGCTCGATCGCGCGCCAGGCGACATCGACGGCCGCGCCGGCGCCGATGCACAACTGGATCAAGAGCGGCATGCGATAGCGCTCGGCAATGAAGAACGCCGCGATGGACACCGCGAAGCTCGGCACGAACGCCAGCCATACGTAGTAGTCGGTGCGCGCCATCCGCGGCGCCGCGAGTACGAGCCCGACCAGCCCCAGCGGCACAAGAAGCCACGGTCCGATCACGTAGAACCGCAGCATCGTCTGGGCGTCCCAGGCGTAGAACGGATAGCTGTAGGGCAGCGCGATGTGCTGCGCGTTGAAGACATAGCCGAGCTTTTTCAAGAACAGCAGCAGCGCGTCGCCCGGATGCTGACGAATCCACGTCCACGCGAGGTTGAAGAAGTAGTCGGACGCTTCCGATTCGTTCAGGGGCCGCCCGAGCGCTTGCGAGGCGACGCGTCTGGCGTCGCGCTCCTGTCCGGCGATGCTTGGCGTGATGCCGGGCAGCGGGTGAAAAAACCCGGTCGCGGTCTCGCTGTTGCCGATGTAGAAGTTGAGCCCGCCGTGCGACGAGACGAACGACCACTCGTGCGAGACCAGGCCGTTGCGAATTGCCGCGGGCGACATGCCGATGATGAGGCCCGCCACGAGAACGAGCGCGGGCCGGGCGCGGCGCGTGATCAAGAGCACGCCTGCGATGCCCGCGACGCCGAGCGGCATGTTCGGTCTGTTCAGCGTCTCGACGCCGAAGATCAATCCGGCGACGAGCCACCACGGCCCGCCGCGCTTGAGCGCGTAGGTCACGGCCAGCAGTGCCGCCGACGTCATGAACGGATCGATCGACGCCTGCAGAATCAGCGCTTCGTAAAACGTGAAGAGCCCGGTGAACGCGGCGAGGCCCGTCGCGATCCACGCGGCGCGTTCGCCGAACCACTCGCGCGCGCTGAGGAAGATGAAGCCGACGGAAGCGGTGCCGAGCAGGATCTGAAAGATGCGCACCGCGGTGAACGACTTCGTCAGGCCGTAGGCCGCGGCCAGCACATATATATAGAGCGGCGACACGTAGTACACGCCGGGTCCCAGCCCCACGTTGCCGGCCAGCACCTGCTTGGCGAGCTCGACGTACGCCGTGGTATCGAGGCCGACGTCGGGTTGGACGAGCGGGTGATCGTGCAGCTGCCACACCACCAGGAATTTCAGGAGAAAGACGCCGGCAAGGACCCCAGCCAGCGGCCCGAAGGACGGGAGTTTTGGGCCCGGAGGGGGGGAGGCCGGAGTGTTCGCACTGGCCTTTCCCGGACGTTTTTCGGGGACGGACACCCCGCGGGGGCTCACAAACGGCTCCTGAAGTGCTTCTGTGGCAGCGGGTTAGCGGGATACAAGGTACGTCGTTGACCCCATTGTACTGCGGCGCTATTATGTGGTCCCCTGCGGTTGGTAAGTAGAACTGTCGTAGTCGTTCAGTACCTGAAGACAGCTCTAAAAGTCCGGTCTCGTAGTACGTCAGTGTGCGTGGATCGTTAAGGAGGAGGACAGATGACCCGAGTCTTCCGAGGCATCCTGCTTGCCGCAGGCATCCTCGTTTCGACTGCCGGATTGGCCAACGCTCAGGCGATTGGCTCGATCTTCGGCAAGGTCACGGATCCGTCAGGCGGCGTGCTGCCCGGCGTGACTGTGACGGTGACCGGCCCGGCCTTGCAGCGTCCGTTGGTTGCGACTACGTCGGCCAGCGGAACGTATCAGTTCCCCAGCGTGCCGATCGGCACCTTTACCGTAACGTTCGAGTTGAGCGGCTTCAAGAAGGCCGCCCGGTCGAACGTGGTCATCACGACAAACTTCAACGCGCCCATCGATCAGAAGATGGAAATCGGGCAGGTGTCTGAAGAAATGACGGTCACCGCGGCCGCCCCCGTCGTCGACACGAAGAAGACGACGACCGGCGCCACGTTTACCAAGGACATCCTCGAGAACATCCCGACGGCGCGTGACCCGTGGCAGATCATCGGCATGACGCCGGGCGTGCAGGCCGGCCTCAACGTCGGTGGCTCCGCGTCGGGTCAGCAGGTGGGTCTCTCGGTGTACGGGACCTCAGCGAACGTGCAGTGGAACCTCGAAGGCGGATCGATCACCGACCTGTCCTCGAACTCCTCGCCGTCGTACTTCAACTTCGACTCGTTCGAGCAGATCCAGGTGACGACGGGCGGCGGCGACGTCTCCGTGCAGTCCTCGGGTCTCTCGATCAACCTGGTCAGCAAGAGCGGCAGCAACGTGTTCAAGGGCACCGCGGTCGCGACGTTCGAGAACGACGCGATGCAGACCAACAACGTGACGCCGGAGCTCTTCTACGCCGGGTCGAACGGATTGCTCTCTGGTAACCCGGTTCAGAAGATCGCGGTCTACTCCGTCGAGTACGGCGGCCCGATCATGCGGAACCGGCTCTGGTGGTGGGCGGCAGCCGACAAGCAGGACATCAACGCCGGCGTCGTCAACTTCTTCGACCCGAACAAGGGGTCGTACTGCCAGCAGCTGATCACGGCCCAGAAGCAGGGCCAGCTCGGCAGCGCGGTGACCTACGACAAGCTGCAGGACGTGCAGAACTGCCTCAGCAACGACAAGACGGTCATCAAGGACCTCGAGTGGAAGTTCAACTACCAGTTGAACTCGGCCAACAAGATCCAGTGGCTGTTCACGAGCGACAACAAGTACCGCAACCGCCGCGGCGCCAGCGCCAACACGGCCCAGGAAGCGGTCACGCAGCAGACGTCAGACATGCCGTGGGGCTTCCCGCTCCCGACGCACTCCCTGACGCACACGCTGATCCTCACCGACAAGCTGGTGTTCAACAACCAGTTCACGTACGTCGGTGGCGGGTTCTTCCTCGACTACCAGGACGTGCCGCCCCAGGGCAGCTGCTCGCAGAGCCGCTACACGGGCAGCGCGGACATCAACTCGTACGCGAAGGATCCGTCCTGTCTGTGGAACGTGCAGCCGCTCAGCAACAACACGACCGGCTTCGCGAGCCGCTCGCTCGGCGGCACCTACCAGACGGTCCGGAAGTCCTGGGAAGCCAAGACGGACGGCACCTACTTCCTGACCAACAAGGTCGGTGGTGACCACAGCTTGAAGTTCGGGGTGGGCTGGAGAAAGAACCCGATCCTGACCTTCTCGCACTACAGCGCGGGCGCTCGCGCCCAGGTGAACTGCGTCGGCAACAACCGCAACAACTGCGGCACCGGCACGTTCCTCGGCAACACCGCGCCGGCCGGTTCGCAGGGCTTCGTGCCGCGCAATGCGCTGCTCAGCCGCGACCAGCTCCGCAACAACAACTGGTGGACGTACAACGGCTACATCCAGGATGGATACAGCCGTGGCCGTCTCCGTCTGCAGGGTGGTCTCCGGTACGACTGGCAGACCTCGACGTACCTCGGCGGCTGCGTCCCGGCGAACGCGCTTCGTCCGGATCTGCTCCCGTCGCAGTGCGAGGGCTTCACGGATCAGTCGACGGTGCTCGACCCGAACACCGGCCTGCCGATCAAGGACAGCAACGGGAACAACGTGCACGAAACGCTCCCGGCGTTCTCCGTGTGGGCGCCCCGCGTCTCGGCCACGTACGACCTGTTCGGCAATGGCAAGACGTCGGTGCACGCCAGCTACTCGCTCTACTACCAGACGAAGATCACGCTGGCTGACTCGCTCGGCGGTCTCTTCACCCAGACCGCGCTGACCTGGGGCAACAACCAGACCAGCGGTGCCTGCAGCACGGCTGCCGGCGCTTCGTGCTGGACCGACGCCAACAAGGACGGGCTCGTGCAAGTGGGCGAGCTCATCGGCACGCCGTCCACGAGCAGCAGCCGGTTCGATCTGAACACGGGCATCCTGACGCCGGCCGGTAACGCGGTCAGCAAGGACGCCAAGCTCTCGCGGACCCGCGAGTTCATCACGGGCATCCAGCACGAGCTGATCCCGAACCTGGCGGTTGGCGTGGACTACGTCTACCGCAACTACGATCAGGGCACCGCGGCGTACACGGCCGGTTATCAGCCGGGCTCGTCGCAGTTCCCGCTGTCGCAGATCTACACGGGCCCGCTCTACTACACGGACCCCGTGACCGGCACTCAGGCGCCGTACTACCAGATCTGCAATGGCTGCGTCCGTCCGTCCGGTATCGGGGCCATCACGATCACGAGCCTCGGCTACAGCACGTACCAGGCGATCATCCCGACGCTCAACAAGCGGTTCAGCAACCGTTGGCAGATGAACGCGTCCGCGACGTTCCAGACGAACCCGAGCTTCCAGCCGCTCGGTTCGTACACGAACCCGACGGGCGTGCAGTTCACTGACAGCCGCAGCACGATCGCCCGGTACCTCGTCCGGGTGAGCGGCACCTACGCGTTGGCGTACGGCATCACCGCTTCGGGCAACCTGACCGTCAACGACGGCGCCAACCGCACGCTCTCGGTCAACGGACCGGGCGATGTGTATGGCGGCCTCACACCGAGCGGCGCCGCGGCAGGCGCGGTGACGTACAACACGCTGACCTTCCAGCCGGCCGGCACGACGCGCTTCTCTCCGACGAAGCTGCTCGACCTGGGCGCGCAGAAGGTGTTCACGTTCCGCGGGGGCAAGAACCGACTGAAGCTGATGTTCGACGCGTTCAACGTGTTCAACATCAACACCATCCAGTCGTACTCGAGCAACAACCTCTCGAGCTCGAACTTCAACGCCCCGACGTCGATCGTCCCGCCGCGCGTGTTCCGCGTGGGCGCGCAGATCGTGTTCTAAATCGACGACCGGCGGCTCGCCGCCGGCCTTGCAAGACCAAGGACCCGGGCTTCACCGCCCGGGTCCTTTTTTTGTGCGGGGGGCTTCCGCCTTCGCTGAAGCTACGGCGGACCACCGTAGCCTTGGCGAAGGTGGTCGCCCCCGCGCACCCCCCTACGCGCTCACTCGCGGGGACCCCTTCCATCCCCGCTCCGTTCGCGCGGGCGCACTCGCGTTCGCTCGTGCGCTCAGCGTGCGGAGGTCACGTCTGACTCTGCTAGGCTGTTTTCGTGGCGAAGCGCTCCCGGCCGAAGACCCGCGACCGATCGAGCGCGCCACCGCGTGACGCCGCGCCGCCCGGGCGCCGCGCCACGGTCGTCGTCCTTCTCGCCTTTGCGCTGACGTTCGTGCTGCTCGAAGTGGGGAGCTACACGCAGAAGTCGGCGGCGTGGGACGAGCCGGTCCACGTGACGGACGGCTACGCCTCGCTCGCGCAGCACGACTACCGCGTCGATCCGGAACACCCGCCGTTCCTGCGCATGTGGGCGGCGCTGCCCATGGTCGCGATGGGCGCGACCGCGCCCACGCTTGCCGACATCGAGCGCACGCCGCCCGGCACCTGGGCCTGGACGCTGTACGGATTCTGCGAGACGTTTCTCTACGGCCAGAACGACGCCGACCGGCTGCTGTACGCCGGCCGGTTCATGATCGTGCTGCTGGGCGTCGTCCTGGGCACGATGCTGTTCCTCTGGGCGCGCGACTGGCTCGGCTTCTGGCCGGCCGTCGCGGCGATCGCGTTCTACACGATCGAGCCGAACATCGCCGCGCACGCCTCGCTCGTGACCACCGACTTCGGCTTCGCGTGCTTCATGTTCGGCGCGCTGTATTTTCTCTGGCGCGTCTGCCAGAACTGGCGCCCGCTCGACATCGCCGCCCTGACCTTGTGCTTCGCGCTGGCCGTCATCTCGAAGTTCTCCGCCCTCATCCTCGGGCCCATCGTCGCGCTCCTGCTTGGCGTCGCGGCCGTGCGCCGATCGATCACTCCGGCGCGGGCCGTCGCGCTGATCGTGCTGCTGTCGGCGGCGTCCTGGATCGCGGTGTGGTCGATTTACGGGTTCAGGTACCTGCCGAGCGCGTCACCGACGTGGGTGTACGATCTGCAAACCGACGCGCAGGTGCAGCGGGAGGTGCCGAAGCTCGCGAGCGTCGTGACCTGGATCGATCGCCACCATCTTCTGCCGAACGTCTTCAGCCAGGGCTTTCTGTTCGGGCAGGCAAAGGCGCAGATCCGGCCGGCGTTTCTCAACGGCCAGATCAACGATCGGGGCTGGTGGTACTACTTTCCGTTCGCGCTCGCGATCAAGACGCCGATCGCCGTGCTCGTTCTCGCCGCCGGCGGCCTCGTGCTCGCGGCGATGCGCTCCAGACAGCTCGGGCTGCAGAACGTGATGTTCGTCGTGCTGCCGATCGCGGTGTACATGGCCGCGGCGATGGCGACGCGGCTGAACATCGGGCTGCGCCACCTGCTGCCGATCTACCCGTTGCTGCTGCTGCTCGTGGCCGCCGCGGCGAAGGCGCTGCTCGAACGAGGCCGGGCCGGCACGATCGCGCTGGTCGTCGCGCTTGGGATCGGCGCGCTCGAGTTCGGCCGCAACTATCCCGACAACCTGTCGTTCTTCAACGCCTTCGTCGGCGGGCCCGCGCACGGGTCCGAGTACCTCGTCGACTCGAATCTCGACTGGGGCCAGGATCTCAAACCATTGAAGGCGTGGATGGACGCGAACCACGTCCCGCACGTCAACCTGGCGTACTTCGGCACGGCATATCCGCCGTACTACGGGATCGACGCCACCTATCTCCCGGGGTCGGCGTTCGCTCAACCCAATCCGAACGTGCAGCTGCCCGGCTACGTCGCGATCAGCGCCACGGTGCTCCGTGGCGTGTATCTCGATGAGCCGGGACGCGCGTTTTATCACTCGTTCCTGAATCGGACGCCCGTCGCGAGCATCGGGCACTCGATCTTCGTGTACTGGGTCGAGCGGCCCTGGTGGTAGTCCCTCCACGATGAGCGCGAAGAAATCCAGGCGTCCACGAGCCAATCCGCCGGGCCAGCCGGAACCATCGCCGGCCCGCGGCACCGCGTCGCTGCCGCCGTGGCTGCTGTATGCGGGCCTGGTGCTGCTCACCCTCGCGGTGTACTACCCGGCCTGGCACGGCGGCATGCTGTGGGACGACGACGCGCACATCACGCAGGTGGATTTGCGATCGCTCAGCGGGCTGTGGCGGATCTGGTTCGACGTCGGCGCGACGCAGCAGTACTATCCCGCGGCCCACTCCGCGTTCTGGCTCTTCTACCAACTCTGGGCCGACAACACGCTCGGCTATCACCTGGTCAACATCGTCCTGCACGCCTCGTCGGCGTTTCTGGTCTTCGTCATTCTTCGGAGGCTGGCGATTCCCGGCGCTGTGCTGGCGGCGCTGATCTTTGCGGTGCATCCCGTCAACGTCGAGTCCGTCGCGTGGATGACCGAGCTCAAGAACACGTTGTCGGGCGTCTGCTACCTGGGCGCCGCGCTGATGTACCTGCGCTTCGATCAGCGGCGCGACCGCCTCTCGTACGCGATCGCCGCCGGGCTCTTCGTGCTGGCGCTCTTCAGCAAGACCGTGACGGCGACGCTGCCGGCGGCGCTGCTCGTCGTCTTCTGGTGGCAGCGAGGCCGCCTCCGATGGCGCGAGGACGTCGTGCCGCTGGTGCCGTTCTTCGCGGTGGGTGCGGCGGGTGGCCTGCTCACCGCGTGGGTCGAGCGCGCGCAGATCGGCGCCGAGGGCCCCGCGTTTCAATTCACGTTTATCGAGCGATGCCTGATTGCCGGCCGCGCGTTCTGGTTCTACCTCGGGAAGCTCGTCTGGCCGGCGGATCTGATCTTCATCTATCCGCGCTGGCAGATCAGCCAGCAGGCGGCGTGGCAATACGCATATCCGCTCGCGCTCGTGGCGCTGGTCGCGGCGTTGTGGTGGTACCGCACGCGATCCCGCGCGCCGCTCGCGGCGGTGCTGTTCTTCGCGGGCACACTCTTTCCCGCGCTCGGTTTTTTCAACGTCTATCCGTTCATCTACTCGTTTGTCGCCGATCACTTTCAGTACCTGGCCAGCCTCGGGATCATCGTGCTGTTCTCCGCGGCGGTGGCGGCACTCGAGGCGCGATGGCGGGCGGCCGCGTCGGTCGCCGTCGTCGTGCCGCTCGCGCTCATCGCCACCAGCCAGAGCCGGCAGTACGTGGATGCCGAGACGCTGTACCGTTCGACGCTCAGTGCGAACCCGTCGTGCTGGATGGCCTACGTCAACATCGGCAAGCTGCGCCAGGAGGAGGCCAGGGCGCAAGGCGACGACCCCAGGCTGCTCGAAGAAGCGGCGAGCAATTTTCGCGAGGCCCTCCGCCTCGAGCCCAACGTCTGGCAGGCCCACAACAACCTCGGGACGATCCTGCTGAGCCTGGGCAAGTTCGACGAGGCGCAGGCGGAGTTTCAGGAGGCGCTCAGGCAGCACCCCGGCGATCCGGGCGTGCAGTACAACGTCGGCCTGGGGCTGCAGAAGATGGGCCGGTCGGAGGACGCATTGGCGCCGCTCACGGCCGTCCTGGCGGTCAAGCCGAATCACCAGGGGGCGCATGTGACGATGGGCGACGCGCTGCTGTCGCTCGGGCGCATCGAAGAGGCGATCGCGCAGTACAACGAGGCGTTGCGGCTCGCGCCGCGCGACGCCGAAGCGCACAACAACCTGGGCAGCGCGCTGGCAAGAAGCGGCCGGATGGACGAGGCGGTCGCGCAGTACCTGGCCGCCCTCGAGATCAACCCGCGGTCGGCGCGGGCGAGCACCAATCTCGGGCTCGCGCTGCTGCGCGCCGGGCGCGTCGACGAAGCGCTCAAGCACCTGAGGGACGCCGTGACCTTCGATCCGAACTTCATGGCGGCGCACTACAACCTGGCGAACGCGTTGGACCAGGCGGGACGCCCGGAGGAGGCGATCGCTGAATTTGCGGCCGCGGTGAAGCTCGAACCCGGCGTCGCGGGCTTGCACAACGACTTCGGGATCGCGCTGGCTGAACTGCGGCGATTCCCCGAGGCGATCGCCGAATTTCGCGAAGCCCTGCGCCTCAAGCCGGACTACGACGAGGCGAAAGCGAATCTGGCGCGGGCCCTGCGGGAGAGATAGCGGCAGGTACGACTGGTACGTCAGGTGCCTGGAACGAGCTGGCGCTGGCCAACTTCTTTAGTTTTCAAACCAAAAAAGTTGATACGCAACGCAGGTTCCTCGTACCTGACGTACCTGTCGTACCTGAATTACTTGCACTTTGCCAGCCTCGTGCACGTCGGGTAGTAGTGATTGAGCCACAGGTACGGCGTGAGCACGAGGTCGCGCCCGGTCCGCCAATCCCGCGCCTGGATGTCGACGATCGGGAGGCCGTTCCACTTGCGGTAGCCGGCGAGCGCCGGATAGATCTCCTGATACCGGCAGGGCGTCACCTGTCCGTCCGCGTCGAAGGGACAGCTCAGCATCTCGCCGTGGTTGATGAGATCGACGAAGTGGTCCACCGCGTCCGGCGGGCCGTCCGGCGCGACGAACCAGTCGTTGTTGCGGAAGACGCTCTTCGAGGCTTCGTCATTGGCGAGCGACGGCAGCTTCAGCGCGCTGTCGAGTGGCACCAGCAGACAGAGCGCCAGGCCCGCGCTCCTCCAAAGAGACCGGCGCGGTGCTGTCGCGTAGTATCGCCAGGCGATCGCGAACAGGACGAACCACGCCGCGAGCACGCCCGTGCATCGCCTCAGACCCGGCTCGCCTTCGATGGACAGATTCGGCACGATCAGGCTCGTCGCGAGCAGAAAGATCGCAGCGACGACAATCGGCACGCTCACTTGCTTCGACGCCACGAGATACGCGACGGTGCCCACCGCCGCCGCCAGCCCAACGATGGCGAGCCAGCCGGCGAACTCGGGCCGCGTCACTTCGTAGTAGTAGCTCTGTCCGTGCACGAAGAGGTCGTGGAGCACCGTGGACATCGAACGCTGAAAAATGGCGGGGTCGAAGCCGAGCTGACCACCGGCGCGAAACAGCCCCGCTTGCGTGTCCGGATCGAACACGAGCAGGGCCCGGTTCCGCACGAACAGGAAGACGGCGGCGAGCGGCAGCGCCAGGCCGGCGAGCTCCGCGGCCAGCAGGCGCGCCGCGGCGGGACTGACGACTGACGCGCCCGCGCGCCGCATCAGCCAGATCGCGACGATCGCGAAGCTCGGCACGTAGAACGCAAACGCCGGATACGACATCGCCGCGACCATCGCCACGGCCCCGCCGGCAAAGGCCTTCGCGTAGTCGCGCGGCCGTGGCGACGCGAAGTCGATGGACACCATCAGCGCCAGACAGATGGCCGCGTACGACATGTCCATCGCGTAGCTCGTCTGAATGCTGTCGAAGTAGAGCAGCGTCGGCGACAGGCCGAAGAGCACGAGCGGCACGATCGCCGCGCCCGGGCTCATCGCGCGGCGAAGCACGCCGGCGACGGCGTAGAGTCCGGCGAGATGCAGCGCGAGCCGCACGTACTTCGCGGTGAAGATCGAAAACCCGAACACCTTGTAGACGATGAGCAGCAGGCCGTACCAGCCGACGTTCGTGTAGACGCCGTCGTAGACGACGCGCTGGTCCAGCCACCACACGCTGCGCACGGCTTCCGCCAGCTCCTCGTAGCGGATCTGATGCAGGCCGGCCGTGGTCACCCACCACTGCACGCCCGCGAGTGCGAGCGGCAGCAGCCAGTACAGCCTGGTGATGGCCGATGACGTCGGCGCCGGCGGACGAGTGCGGGGAGTTTTTCGCCTCACGGCAGCTGACGGCCGATGGCGCGCAGGCCTTGCAGCGCGGGTTCGTAGGACGGATCGAGCTCGAGGGATCGCGTGAACTGAAGGCGGGCCGCGTCGATCTTGCCCTGATCGGCCAGCACGCGGCCGAGCAGCTCGTGCCCGCCGGGATCCTCGGGATCGAGCGCAGTCGCCTGCGCGGCTTGCTCCTCCGCGCCGCCGATGTCCCCGCGCTCGAGCAGCGACCGCGCGAGGTTCTGCCGGAAGTGGCCGTTTTCCGGCGCGGCGTTGACGGCGTTGCGGAACGCGGCGATTGCGTCGGCCGGCTTGCCGCTCGCGACGAGCGCGACGCCGAGCGCCGTCCACGCGTTGGCGTCCGTCGCGTGCACCTCGAGGAACTCGCGGTAGTGGGGAATGGCCTCCGTGAACGCGCGCTCGCCGGCCAGCGCGTCCGCGAGCAACCCATGCGCCTGGGCATCGTCTGGCGCGGCCGCGAGGATGAGGCGGAACTGCTCGATCGCGTGCGGCCACTCCTGCTTCGTCTCGAACGCGCGGCCCATCAGGATCCGCGCCGATCGCGTCGCGAGCAGATGGGGCTCGTCGATCACGAACGCCTGCAGCTCGGCGATCGCCTCGTCGAGCTTGCCGGTCTCCACGAGCTCGGACCCGAGCGAGAAGCGCGCCGGCGGATAGCCCCGCACCGCGTCTCGCAAGTGTGGAATCGCCTCGCCGTGCCGCCCGGCCGAGGCGAGCTCGGTGCCCACGAGGTACTGCGCGTTCGCATTCGGCCAGCGCTCGAGGACTGTCTCGGCGAGCGTCAGCGCCGATCGGTACTCGGACGCGCGGACGATCGTCATCGCGCCGAGGAGCACGGCGACGACGAGCGTCGCGACGGTGGCTGCCGCGGGCCACAACGGCGCGTTCGTATCCTTCGGCGCCCGCTCGGCCGCCGTGCCGGAAAAACGCCGCCACGCGAACAGAGCGCCGACAACCGCCAGCGTGATGATCGCGGCGAGCGGCAGATACATGCGCCGCTCGGCGCCCACCTCCGTCGCGATCGGCAGGAGGCTCGAGGTCGGCGCCAGCAGCAGAACGACCCAGGCGCACAGGAACCCGAGGACCGGCCGCCGGACGAGGGCGACGCCGGTCGCCGCGAGCAGGCCCGCGACAATCGCCGGGTACGGCCACGCGTCGCCGAGCGTCAGCGCCCGCGGCCAGCCGTAGTACACGACGAGCGAATCCGGCCACACCGCGAGCCGCAGGTAGTGCGGGATCAACATCGTCTGGTTGAGGAGGTAGGTCCACGGCGAGACGTTCGCGGTGGCGAAGCCGGCGGAGAGCGTCTGCCCGTGTGAGGCGACGAGTGCCGCAAGCGCGATCCACGAGCAGGCGAGCCCGGCGTAGAGGCGGCCGCGCGCCTTGACCGCGTCGGCAATCGACGTGAACGCGAAGACGCGGTCGTACAGCACCACGAGCAGCGGCGCGACGACGATCGTCTCCTTGCAGCCCGTGCCCGCCAGGCACGCGAGCACGGCGACGGCCGTCCACTTCGCGGTCTGGCTGTCGAGGGCGCGGATGCTCGCGTACATCGCGAGCAGCAGGCACACGGCCATCATCGACTCGGTGCGCTGTGTCGTGTAGTTGACGACCTCGCTCGCGAGCGGGTGGACTGTCCAGATGAGCGCGACGGCCAGCGCCAGCCCGAGCGATCCCGGCGTCGGGCCGCTCCAGCCGTTCACGCGTTCGACGGTGCGCCGGACGATGCCGAAGATCAGGAGCGCGCAGGCGATGTGCAGCGCGATGTTGACGACGTGATAGCTCGTGACGTCGAGGCCGCTTATCGCGTAGTTGATCGCGAGCGACAGGTTGACCAGCGGCCGGCCCGCGAGCGGCGTGCCGGCGGGCGGCGTCAGCACCGCGGCGACGTTGCCGAGGTCGCGGATCTGCGCGTTGTCGACGACCGCGCTGTGGTCGTCGAAGATGAACGGTCCCGCCAGGCTCGTCGAATACGCGAGGATGCCCGCGGCGACGATCAGCGCACACCGCGGCCAGATCCGCGCCGGCACGACAGAAGCGGGCGACGGCGATTGCCGGCCGCGCTTCGGGCTCATGCCGAACCGTTCTTGCCGTTGACGCGGGCAGGAAGGAAGTTGTGCGGGCTCTTGCCCGTGTAGAACCGGCACTGCTTGATGAAGCTCGTGCGGTTGTGCAGGCCCACTTCCCGGATGACCGCTTCGATTTTTTCGCCGCGTTCGATCGCGCGGACGGCGTAGGCCACGCGCGACTGCGCGCGTACTCTGCGGAACGTCGTGCCGAGATCCTGGCGGAGCGCGCGCCTGAGCTGCGACGGCGTCCGGCCCAGAGCCTGGGCGACTTCGGTCATCGACAGCGCCTGTCGACCTTCAATCAGGCGCCAGAAGACACCTTGGGTGTTTTCGAGCGACAACGGCTGCGTCATGGATCCGTACCTAGGACGATCTACTGACGCTGGCCGTCTCTAGTCAGACACCACACTTTGCAAATTTGTTCACTCAGCGCACTCGAATTGCGGCGGGCAATATGACAACAACGACCGAGTGTCGGATTCCGAACACTCGATCGTCGTGCGCTACTCGTACTGGGTGCGTGGATCGTTGCGCGGTCGTTACTTGATCGTGAACTCGATCTCTTTCGTCGCGGGGTCGCCGCCGAGCCGGGACTTGGCCTGCACGGTCAGGACGTATCGCCCGGGCACGAGGTCCTGGAGCGGGACGCGCGCGACGTACGCGTAGCCGCGGTCGCCGCCGATCTCGCGGCCGTCGCGCGACTCGCGCGTCACGAACGCCTGCGTGCCGGTGTCGTCGCGCACGGTGGCGCTGAGATCGACGGTGTGCGGCTTGTCCGACTCGTTGTCGTAGACCTGGCCGAAGACGACGATCGTGTCTTCGAGCGCGAACGTGCGCGACGTCGTCGGCGGGCCCGGCAGCAGATCCTTCAACCCGGCCGCGTCGATGCTCGTCGGCGTCTTGCCCGCGCTCGACGACGCGATCAGCACGTTGCCCATCGCGATCGAACCCTTGGTGAGATCCGGCACGTCGATGTTGGTGAAGACCGACCCCGATCGGCCGGTGGCCGGCGCGTTCGCGGCGAGCCTGAGCTGATAGCGTCCCGGTGGGACCTGCAGTTCGGTGACGAGCCGCAAGCCGTTCTCCACGATGGCCGCGCGCGTTTCCGGTCTCAACGCGAGGTCGAGCGCCTTGCGTCCGCTGGCCTTGACCTTGGCGGACGTGTCGAGCGCGGCGAACGTGAGATCGACTTTGCTGTCCGTCGTGCCGCCGACGTTCGCGCCGAGATCGGATCCGGCCAGGTCGATCGTCATCACCACGCGCACGTTCTGGGCGTCGCCCTTCATCATGCTCGTCGTCATGCGGAGACCGAGTCCGCTCACCGCGAGCGGGCTGTTGAGCAGGCCGATCGTCGGATCGGCGGGCGCCACGGGGGTGTTCTTGTCTGGTTTGGTCGCGTAGTAGCCCTTGCGCGCGCGGACCTGGACGCCCGGCCGTTTGACCTTGACCGAGATCTCGTGGAACTTGCCGTCCTGCTTGAGCTCGGTTGGATGGTAGCCGAGCACGTAATACGCGCTGTTGTCCTCGACGATGCGCTTGAAGCCGCCGGCGAAGTCGTTGGTGCCGACGGTCGCGATGCCGCCGGTCGCCTCGGAGAACGTGCGGAGCGTACCCACTTGCCTGCGGACATCAGCGCGCATGGCGGCGGTGGCCATTGTGATGAAGTTCGGCGAAATGCCTTCGGTCATGCCGGTGATCGACATGGAGTTGTCGGGACCGCCCGCCGGCCCTCGCGGATCGACCGAATAGATCGCGACGTTGGCGCGCGTCGCCGTCTCGTACAGGATCTGCATGTCCTCGAGCAGCGTTTGCGCCTGCACGGCCTCGATGTTCGTGTTCGAGGCCATCGGGTCGTCTGGCAGGCTGTTGCTGCGAGGTCCGACGGTGTCGTCGGTATTGAAGTCGATGCCCTCGCTGAAGAAGATGATGGCCTTCTTGCGTCCCCGGATACCCGCGAGGTTCTTCGACAGCTCCGTGAGCGTGCCGACGGTGCCGCCCGCTTTGTGCGCGCGCTCCGTGGCCTGCATGTCCCTCGCCTCGCGCGGGTCGAAGTCCGGCGCGCCGGCCCGCTGATTGATCTGGTCCATCACGTTCATGGCCTTCGCGGGGATCTTCTCGCCGATGAACTTGTCCACCGATCGCATCAACGCGATCTTGTCCGACGTGAACTCCTGGTTGTCGTCGGATTTGGCGGTCTGGACGAGCACGACGGCCGCCTGGTCGTTGGCACCGACGTTCTGCTGGATGAATTCCTTGGCGACGTTCTTGACGAGGATCGTGTCCGTCGCCGGCACGTGATTGGCGTCGAGGACGATCACGTACAGCCGCCCGTCGTTCTCGCGCTGGTTCGTCGCGACGTCCGGTGCGATCGGGTTCTTGCGATAGAGCGGCGCGTCCGCGCGCTCGAGCGGGATGTCCACGAGCGTGAAGAGGTCGATCGCCTGCGGCTTCTTTTCCTCGCTCAGCTCGAAGTCGTTCACCGTGAGATCGCGCACGAAGTTGCCTTGCGCGTCGGTGACGATCGTGTCGACCTCGATGTAATTGCCTTCCGCGCGGAACGTCAGCTGCGGCGCGGGCGTCTGCGGCGCGGGGGGCTTCTGCTGCGCGGTCGGCCAGGCGCCAAGCGCCGCGACGACCGCCGTGAGTACAAACAACCGGCGTCGAGCCACAATCACCTCGGAGAAAAGACGCGCGGCGGCGTTACTGACCGCCGCCGCCGCTCTTGATTTGCTGCAGGGGGGGCAGCGTCACGGCCAGGTAGCCCTGGCGCGCGCGGATGTTGAGACCGGGCACCTTGGCCTTGAGCTCGATCTTGCGGTACTTGCCGTCCATCACCGCGTTGTCGGGCTGATAGCCAATCACGTAATAGGTGCTCGTGTCGCGGACGATCATGCCGAACGCGCGGCTCATGTCGTCCATGCCGTGGATCATGAAGCCGCCCGTGCCCGACGTCAGGATCATCGGGCCGTCGTCGCCCGTGTCGAACGCGCCGGAGCGCGACATCGACGCGCGAACGACGTCCGGGTTCGCGCTGATGCCGTTGATGTTGCCGCGGCCGTCGATCGTGTAGATCGTGGTGCCGCCGCGCGCGGCCTGCGCCGCGACCGTCCGGAGCGTCGCGCGCGACTCCTCGACGAAGAACCCCTCGGTCAGAAACACGAGCGTCTTCCGTCCGGGGATGTGCGCGAGGCCGCCGGCGACGTACGCGAGGTTCTGCACCGTCGTATTGGTGAGCGTTCTCGACTGCCGCACGTACAACCGCGCCTTCTGCTGGATCAGGTTCTCCACGGCGCCAATCTGCGTGTCGCGCGTGGGGGCGGTTTCCTGGCACAGCTGCGGCTCGTCGATGCACGCGCGTTCGGCCAGCTGCAGCGCGACCTCGCGCTCGCCCTGCTCGATGCGCGTCGCGTCCACTTCGCTCGGGATGCGCGGGAACTCGCGCAGCGGCGCGAGCAGCGACTGCCGGTTGTCGAAGTTCGGCCGCGCCGATCGCACGGCCATGATCAGCTCGTTCTTGTCCGTCGTCAGCCGGCTCTTGTACATGTTGCCGGTGACGAAGACGCCGCCGATGTCGCCGGGGCCGATCTGCTCCTGGATGAATTGCTCGGCGCCCTTCTTGACGCGCATCAGCGACTCGTTGGCGAGCGAGCCTTCGTCGAAGAGGAGCACGAACACGCGGTGCGCGCGGTCTTCGGCATTCTGCGCGCCGTTCACGCCCGCGCCGGCGACCGGATTGCGCGCGGTCGAGTCGTGCGTGACCATGTAGAACTGCTGAATGGTCTGCGGCTTGCCGTCCTCGAACAGCGAGAGGTCGTCGGCGACCAGGCCGGGCACGAACTGGTTGTCCTTGTCGAGGACGATCGCGTCAACCTCGACGAGCGACGTCGTAGAACGAAATGTCGTTTGTGGCTGCGATCCCGTCTGCGGATTCTGCGGGTTTTGACCGTACAGGGGGAGTGAGCGGGCGGGCCCCAGCAGAGTGACAGCGGCGACGCCACACAAGAGGATCCGGGCGCTGCGCATCATCGTATGAGCTCCGATCCCAGAATCTTACTCCAATTGGCCGGGCCGCCCGAATACCCTTTCCGCGCCCGGATGTCGTATTTGCCGGGCTTTTTGACCGTGACGACCACGTCATGCCACCCATCGCGCGGCACGCCCTGGGGCACGTAGCGCAGAACATACGCGGCGCGAAAGTCGTCGAGCGTGCGCCTGAAGACGCTGCTGATCGAGTCGTTCGGGGTGAACGTCAGGACCTCTCCGGCCGTCAGGGCCACGAGCTTCGGGAGAATGAGCGGCAGCGAGACCGGCGGAGGCCGCGTGCCCGAGACCACCGCCGTCGTTCGCTGCTGGCCGCGGAACTGCGGCGATCCGGTATTCAAATCCACCGTCCTCGTGGTGTCGGCGGACACCGGGACGACGATGTCGACGACGACGTCGGTGAGGCGCGCGACGCTCTCAGCGGTCGCTTCGTCGATGATGCTCGTCGAGTCGCGCCCGTCGCTCAACGCGAGCACGAACTGACGCCGGCCGGGATCGGTCGGCCGCATCATCGCCGCGGCCAGTCCGTCATAGAGCGAGGTCGCGCCCTCCGCGGTGAGACGATCGAGCGGTATCGATTCGCCGCCGGCCTGCAACGGAACGATTTCCTGCAGGACCTGCGAGATCGCAATCAGCCGGACCCGATCGTCCGGTCGCAGCAGCGCCACCGTGTCGCGCAGCGCCGCCTTCAGGCGCTCGAGCGTCGCGCCGTCGACGCTGCTGCTGAGGTCGAGCAGGAACGTGAGATCGAGCGGGATCTGTTCGATCGAGATGTTGTTGATGACCTGGGCCACGCCGTTGTCCCGAAGGTCGAAGTCTGCCGCGGTGAGGCCGCCGACGGGCCGGTTACCAGACTTGACGGCCACCTGGATCGCGACCGCGTCGCTGCGGGCGCGGAAGACCTGTTCCTGCCGGGCGGGCACGATCGCCACGCCGTCTGGCAGCCGGCGTGAACGTCGCTCGGCAGGAGCCGGCAACGGCCGCGCGGCCGGGCGAAGCATCGCGCGCACGGCGTCGATGCGCGGGTACCAGAAGCGCCAGTCGGCGGCGTAGTACGACCACCAGGGATCGCGGTACGGATCGTTGTCGGCGAGCAGCGTCCTGAGGAGCGCGTCTGCGTCGTCGTGCCGGCCGTTGCGAAACGCCAGCGCGGCCTGGCGCATCGTGGCGGAATGCGCGTTCGGGGACACCTTGAGCGCGCGGTCGTATGACGCGCGCGCGTCCGCCCAGCGTTCGAGCCCCTCGTATGCCAGACCGCGGAAGAGGGACGCGAGGTAGAAGAGCGCGCGATCGCTTGTCTGCTGCTCGACGTTGGCCAGCGAGGCGAGCGAATCGCCGTAGCGGTTCATGCCGAGCTGCACGTGTCCGAGGCGGAGCGAGGCCTCCGCGCGGATCGCGTCATTCGCGGCGGCGCCGCGGAACAGCTCGATCGCACGCTCGGCCGCGCGCGTCTGATCGGCCTTCGTGCGCGCCAGCAGAAACGAGGCACGTTGGGCGTCGGCCATGGCGCTCTGGTCGGCGAGCGACTCGGCGGGCGCCGTCGACTGTTCTTCGACGATCGCCCGCGCGAGCGTCAGTCGCGGCTCGTCGGGCAGCAGGCCCTGCACGTGGCTCATGTGTGCATCGAGTACGCGGGCGTTGATGCCGCCTTCGAGGATCGACAAGGCGGCGAGCTGCCACGCCCGATCGAAATCGTCGGCCGGCGCGTGCGCGCGAACGAGGTCGCAGGCCCACTCGACGAGTCTCGCGGCGGCCGACGACCGACGAATCGATCCCGGCGCCGCCAGTTCGAGCGCGAACGTCGCGAGCAGCCGCCGGCGTCCGTTGTCGATCGCGGGCCGGGACGCCAGCGCCTCTGCAGGCAGCGGCGCGACGAGGCGCGCGATTGGCGCCGTGGGATTGGGTTGGCGGAACGCGCGCACGCGCGTGCCGTTCGACAGCTGGGCGCACGTGGCGTCGTCGAATTCGGTGTCGGCGCTCGTCGAGACGACGCGGCCCGCCACCTGGAACGTGACCGCCGGGCATCGTCCGCGCAGCTGCGCGATCGAGCCTTCGAGCGGGATCAGGAAGGTGGGCGCCAGGCGCGCCAGCTCGGTGCGCGCGGCGTCGAGGTCGAACTCGAAGAGCGGGCGGCTGGCGCCTGGATAACGCAGCCAGACGAGATATCCGGAGAGCAGCTCGGCGATGGACGGCCGCGACTGCGTGCCGGCGACGCGCGGGGACGGCGCGACGATGATCGCCATCGCGAGCGCCACGAGACGGGCCGCGATCATCCGGCGTCCAGGGCGTGCCATGGCTCAGTCCTTTCCGAGCAGCTTCTTGATCGTCTCGATGTCGTTCTGGAGCGCGGGCGGCGCGGTCGCGAGGAACCGGTCGCCGTAGGTATGGGCCTCGTCGATCCGGCCCGCGTCGAACAGCGTCTTCGTGAGGTTGAAGAGCGCGTCGAAGTTCGACGCGTCGAGCGCGACGGCGCGCTTCCACACGTCGATCGCCTCGGGCTTGCGGTTCGTGTTGGCGAGCAGGACGCCCAGCGCCGTGTACGCGCCGCCCAGACTGGGATCGAGATCGATCGCTTTGCGCAGGAACGTCTCCGCGCCCGCGTCGTCTTTCATCTGCATCTGGGCGATGCCGAGGTTCTGGTAGGCGAGCGCGTTGTTCGGATCGAGATCGATCAGGTGTCTGAACGTCTTCGCGGCGTCCGGCATCCGTCCCGCCAGCTCGTACGCGTTGCCGAGCGCGACGAGCGCGTCCGGATCGTCGCTGCCGAACGACTCGAGCAGCGCGATGGCCTTGACCGGCTGACCGGACTCCGCCAGGTACTGTCCGAGCTTGATGCGCACCTCGCTTTGCGTGACGCCGTTCCGGAGGGCGAGCTCCAGCGTCGCAATCGCGTCGACCGCGCGGCCGTCGCGCCAGTAGATGAGCGCCAGCTGACGGTACGCGTCCTCGGTGTCGCCGCGCTTCGCGATGACGTTCCGGTAGAGCACGATCGCGTCGCTCGACCGCCCCTGCTGATACGCCTCGGACGCCCGGCGCATCGTCTGCTCGAGCTCGATCAGCCGCTTGGGATCGTCATCGTCCGTGTAGCGCTCGTGCACGGTCGTGGTGCCGCCGCCGACGTAGCCGAGCGATCGCAGGCGCTCGAGCGTGTCGGGCGTCTCCTCGCGCGGCCGCCCGGGCGGCGTCATGTCGAAGCCCTTGAGGACGTTGACCAGCACTTCCGTCCGGCCGGTGCGCACGGTCGCGATGTTCGTCGTCTCGTCGGGATCGCGCGTGAGGTCGTAGAGCTCGGTGATAGGCAGATCGATGTACTTCTCGCGGCCGACGAGCACGCCGCGCAAGGGCGCCCATCCGCGCGTGACGTTCGCCGTCATCGACTCGAAGTAGGACGGACGGTCGTCGCCGCCGCCCGACGCGATGACCGGACGCAGCGACTCGCCCGGCAGGTTCGACCCCGGTGGCGGCACGCCCTCGGCGTCGAGGATCGTCGGCAGGATGTCGATGTGGCGCACCGGCGTCTCGATCGCCACGCCCTGGATCTTCGGCGGCGCGGGCAGCGCGGCGCCCGCCCGCACGACCGAGACGATCATCGGCACGTGCAGGGTTGATTCATACGCGAAGATGCTGTGCAGCAGCTCGCCGTGCTCGCCGAGGCTCTCGCCGTGATCGCCTGTGACGATGACGAGCGTGGGACGCGGCTGGGTCGCGAGCCGATCGAAGAGCGGACCGAGCGCCGCGTCGGTCCACGCCACTTCGCCCAGGTAGGGATTGGACGGATATTTTCCGGCCCACTCCGCCGGCGGTTGATACGGCGCGTGCGGATCGTAGACGTGCACGAACGCGAACCACTTGCTCGACTGCTTGCCGATCCAGTCGAGCGCCGAAGCGACCACGGCGTCCGCTCGCCGCTCGCGCTCGCCGGTGCCGGCTTGCGACGGATTCAGCCGATCGTCGTAGAGATCGAACCCGACCCCGAGCCCGAAGCGATGGTCGAGCGGAAAGCCGCCGATGAACGCGCCCGTCGCGAAGCCCTGCGCCCTGAGCAGCGTCGCGGCCGTGGGTTGCGTGGCGGGGAAGCGATAGCCCGTGTTGTCTCGGACGCCGTGCTCGTAGGGATACCGGCCGGAGAGAATCGACGAGTGCGAGACGAGCGTCACGACGGCGTGCGAGTGCGCGAAGTCGAAGCGCGCGCCGTGCGCGGCGAGCTTGTCCAGGTTCGGCGTCGACACCTTTCCGCCGCTCGCCCCGAGCGCGTCGCCCCGCCACGTGTCGATCGTGACGAGCAGGACGTTGCGGTTGGGATTGACGTCGAGCGTGAACGCCGGTGTCCGCAGCCACCACCACGCGCCGAGCGCCACCAGGACGGCCCCTGCCGCCAGGAACCACCCGATCGTCGAGCGTCCGCGCGCGGGAGGCGGGGGCGGCGCGGGCGGCTGGGGCGCCGGCCGCGCGGTTCGAGTCCTGGGCATCGGCGGTACTATACCCACATCGATGCGCGCCTTCGATCGGCCGACGCGGATGTTGCCGCTGGCGCTCGCGGCGTGTGCCGCCACGCTCGTTGCCCAGCAGCCGCCGCAGCAACGGCCGACTTTTCGTGCGACGACTGATCTCGTCGAGGTGGACGTGGTCGCGTCCGATCGCGATGGGCAGCCGGTACACGGCCTGACGCAGGCGGATTTCACGCTCCTCGACCGCGGGAAGCCGCAGGCGATCGCGACGTTTCAGGAGGTGACGCACGAGCACGAGGTCGATCCGGCGCCGCTCGACGCGCCGACGGCGACTCCGCCGCCCAGGCGCGACGTGGCGAGCAACCGCACCGCCGAATCCGATCGGCTCGTGGTCGTCGTCGTCGACGACCTGCACATCTACAAGGGGCGCACGGACGTCGCGCGGCAGATCGCGCGCGCGCTCGTCCGCGATCTGGGCACGCAGGCGTCGATGGGCATGCTGTTTACGAGCGGCGATCACAACATCGAGGTGACCGAGGATCGCGCGACGCTCCTCACGGCCATCGACGCGATGACGGGCCGCCGGCCGTATCCGCGCCCGATTCTGGCCGTGGACAACCTGCACGGCCACGGCCCCGAGCCGACGCAGGACATCAAAGAGTTCTACGACGACATGAACTTCTACAAGACGCTGCAGGACGCGTCGCGCATGCTCGGCGGCGACGACCTGCGGCGCAAGGCGTTCGTGCTCGTGTCGGAGGGCATCGGCAAGGATCTGAGCGGCATCTTCGGCGCGATGTCGCCGCCGGGCGACGTGCCGCAGGGCGGCGCCGAGTACGCGGCGGGCGACATCACCGCGACGATCAAGCCGGCGACGATCGAATACCACGCGTTCGCGGTCGTCGACATGATGGACGCGATGCGGCGGTCGAACGTCACGACCTACGCGATCGATCCGCGCGGCTACGTGTCGAGCCAGGACCTCATGAAGGAGTGCCATCCGGCCCTGCTGCTCGACGACCCGTGCCTCGGCGGCACGCTGCCCGACTGGAACAGCTGGGTGCGGCAGGCGCAGCACGGGCTCGAGATGACGGCTGAGGCGTCCGGCGGCTTCGCGATTACGAACACGAACGACTTCACGCAAGGGCTGAGCCGGATCCTCGACGACCTCGATCACTACTACCTGTTGGGCTTCTATCCGGCGGATCCGCAGGGCGGCGGCTACCGCCGGCTGGAAGTCAAAGTCAGCCGGCCCGGCCTGACGCTGCGATTCCGCCGCGGCTACGTCGCCGGCGGACCGCCTCCGCCGCCGAAGAACGCCGACCCGCTGGTGGCGCTGTCGGCCGGCGTCCTGCCGCGCACGGATCTGGCGCTTCGGCTGACGGCGATTCCGAGCCTCGTGACGAAGCCGAAGGTCGAGACGCCGGTGTCGATCGCGCTCGAGGTGACGGTGCCGCGCTCGGGGCTCACCACCGCGGCGGGCTCGGTCGGCGACGCGCTGCGCTACACCGTCCTCGCAGCGGATTTGAAGAGCGGCAAGGTCGTGAAGCAGTTCTCGAACACGGCGCAGCTCAGCTCGCAGGGCGCGCTGCCGATGGCGACGCTGTTCGGCGCCGATCGCGGCGTGGCCGACGCGATCGTGTTTCAGTTTCCGCTCCAGCTCTCGCTTCCGCCCGGGCGGTATCAGCTGCGAGCCTCGGCGACGAGCGACACGCTCGTCAAGGGCGGCAGCGTCTATCTCTCACTCGACGTGCCGGATCTGACCGCTCAGCCCATCGCGATGAGCGGATTGCTGCTCGGCTACTCCGACACGCCGCACGTGCTGATCGCGACGAGCGCGGCGTCCACCTTCGGCGTCACCAGCGGCCAGCCATTCCCGCCCACGCTCGATCGCGAGTTCTTCACCGTGGACACGCTGCGGCTGTACTTCGACGTGTCCACACGCACGCCAAGCGACCCGCTGCACGCGCTCGTCTCGGTCGTCGACGCCAGCGGGAAGACGTTCATGTCGTATCCACCGCCCGCGGACAGCGGAAAAGTCGATCTGCGCGTGCCGCTGAACGATCTCCTGCCCGGGCGCTACGTGCTGCGCGTCGCGGTGAACGATCGCACGCATAGCGTGACTCGTGACATAGGCTTCACGATCAAGTAGCGTGAGAACCCGGAACCTCGGAACCCCGGAACCTCGGAACCACTACCGCCCATTCAAGAACGCTTTGATCTCCGCCAGCATCGCTGGGTAGACCCCCGCCGGCACGGTCGCGACGAACTGACGCGCATACTTCACCGCGTCGTCCATGCGGCCGCCGGCGGCGCTCTCGTGCCAGAGGTTGTAGAGCGCGTAGAACTCGGTGCCGTCGAGATCGACCGCCTTCTTCCAGGCCTCGATCGCCTCAGTTTTGCGGCCCTGGTACGAGTAGACGACGCCGAGCGTGGTGTAGGCGCCGGCGAGCGACGGGTCCGCGGTGATGGCCTGCCGCGCAAACGACTCCGCGCTGGCGAGCTTCCTGGCCCTCTCCGGCGCGGCCGTGATGTCGTCCACTTCCTTCAGCGTGACGACGGCCAGATTCCAGTACGCCAGGCCGTTCGTCGGATCGAGCGCGAGCACACGATTGAACGTCCGCTCGGCATCCGCGAAACGCCGCGCATCGATGTACGCGATGCCCAGCCCGTTCAGCGCCTCGACGTCGGTGGTCGACACGTGCTCGAGCACTTGAATCGCGCGCGCGCTGTTGCCGCCGCCCTCGGCGAGGTAGATGCCCAGCCGGATCCGGATGTCGCGCTCCGGCGCACCGGCTTTCAGCCCGCGTTCGAGCGTGTCGATCGCCGGCTGCACCTGTCCGGCTTCGTAATACGCGTGCGCGAGCTGGATGTACGCGTCGGCCGTGTCCGGCCGGCGCGTGATCACGCTCGTGAGCATCGCGATCGCCTCGGGCACCTTGCCGTCCTGATAGAGCGTCGTCGCCGTGTGCAGATCGGTGTCGACCTGCACCAGCTGCTTCGGATCGTCCCTATCTGTGTAGGTCGTCTTGGCCGCCGCGGTGCCGGACGCATATCCGAGCGCGCGCAGCGCGGCGACGTCTTGCGCTGAGACCTGACCCGGCCGATCCGGCGGGGCCACGTTGTAGGTCTTCAGCGTGTTGAGCAAGACCTGGACGCGATCGCTCGCTTTGGGCGCGAGGTTCGCCGCTTCCTTCGGATCGGCGACGAGATCGTAGAGCTCGGGAATCGGCAGATCGATGTACTTGCTCCTCGCCACGAGCACGCCTCGGAGCGGCGCCCAGCCGCGCACCAGGTTGTAGGTCATCGATTCGAAGTACTGCGGCCGGTCGGGCCCGTTGCCGGTGCGGATGAGCTCCCGCAGCGACAGCCCCGGCAGCGCGCCGTCGGTGGCCGCCCCGGCGGCTTCGAGCACGGTCGGTGCGATATCGATGTGCCGGACGGGCGTGTCGATCACCACGCCGCGCGTCTCGCGGGCCTTCGGCTGAATCTCCGCGACGATGAGCGGCACGTGGAGCGTCGCTTCGTACGCGAACATCCCGTGCGTCTGCTCGCCGTGCTCGCCGAGGCTCTCGCCGTGGTCTGCCGTGACGACGACGAGCGTGGGGCGGGCGAGCGTGGCGAGTTGATCGAAGAGCGGGCCGAGCGCGCGATCGACGAACGCGACTTCGCCGTAGTACGGCTGCGCGCTGTACTTCGCGGCGAGATCGTCCGGCGGCCGGTACGGCGAATGCGGGTCGAACGCGTGCACCCACGCGAAGAATTTGCCCGTCTGCTTGCCGATCCAGTCGGTCGCGCGCGAGACGACGACGTCCGCGCGCCGCTCGGGCAGCGCGAAGTTCACCTCACCCTTCATCTCGGGGAGTTGATCGTCGTAGACGTCGAAGCCCGGCGTGAGGCCGAAGCGCTTCGACACCGGGAAGCCGCCGACGAAGGCGCCCGTCGCAAAGCCCAGCGGCTTGAGCATCGTCGCGAGCGTGGCCGTGCCTTCCTTCACGCGGAAGCCGCTGTTGTCGCGCATCCCGTGTTCGTAGGGCAGCCGGCCTGTGAGGATCGTCGTGTGCGACGGCAGCGTCACCACCGCATGTGAGTGCGCGAACGTGAACCGCGCGCCGTGCGCGGCCAGGCGATCGAGGTTCGGCGTTTCCGCCGGGCCGCCGTAGCTCGACAGCGCGTCGGCGCGCAGCGTGTCGATGGTGACGAGCAGGATGTTCTGATCGGTACTGGCGGGCAGCAAGGCAAACGCTTCGCCGCGCTGCCACCACAGGCCGAGCGCGGCGGCCAGCGCGACCATCGCCACGACCGCAAGCCAGCGCGCCGGGCGCGCCGGCGGAGAATCGGCAGGACGCGCCGCGCGCGCGTTGGTCGAGGCCGGCTTCTTCGGCCGCTTCTGGGGGCTCAAGACCCTTCAGATCTAGCACAGGTGCCGAGGCAGGGTTGTATACTGCGGCGATCGGAGGCCTTCATGATTGGTGTTTCTTCGCGTCTTCCCCGGCTGGTCGTCGTGGCGATTCTGTTGCTGGCCGCGGGGATCGTCGGTAACGCGTTCGAGCTGCAAGGCAGTGAGAAGTCCGTCTACGTGATCCTGACCGATGCGCAGAACAAGCCGGCCCCTCCGGGCGCGCCGGCGAACGTGTTCAAGATCCGCGAAGACAACATCGATCGTGATGTCGTCAAGGTCGAGCAGATCAAGGAACCGATGGCCATCGTGCTCCTCGCGGACACGACGTCCGCGATGGTGCCGTTCCCGCGCGATTTGCGCGACTCGGCCGCGGCGTTCACGAATCGCATGCTCAAGAACAGCCCGCAATCGTCCGTCGCGTTGTGGGAGTTCGGCGGCGCGGACATTCCGGTCGAGCAGTTCACATCGGATGCGCCCAAGCTGGCCGAGGCGGCGACGAAGCTCTTCCCGAAGGGCACGCTGACGGACATGGATCTCGTGGCCGCAGGCACCGCCGTGCCGCGCGGACAGAACATCACCGGATCGAATTTGATCGAGGCGCTGGTCGGCGCGTCCAAGGCGCTGGCCAAGCGGCCCGAGAAGCGCAAGATCATCGTCTCGTTCAATTCCGACTTGTCGGTCGAATCGAACGGTGTGCAGGGTCCGACCGCACAATCCGAGCTCGAGAAGGCAAACGTGACCGTGATCGCCGTGTCGATGCAGGCGCAGGCGGCCAACGGCCCGCTGCGTGACAACGTGCTCGACGGCGTGTGCCCGTACAGCGGCGGCCGCCGGATCACGATCGCGACGATTCAGGCGCTGGCGGCGACGCTCGAGAACGTCGCCGACATCATCTCGTCGCAGTACATCGTCACCTACAGCCGGCCGTCCGGAACACCCAAGCAAGTGTTCGTCGGCATCCAGGCGAACGGCTTCAAGGGTTCGACGCCGCGCTGGGCGCCGAAGTAAACGGCACTGACGCCATCTGTTTGTCCCAGATCACCGCGATCGTGCCGCCGTTCTGCGTCATATCGAGGAACTGCCATGACAGTTCCTCGAACGAGTGCGGCAGCGTCTCGAGCTTCATCTTCGTGCGCAGCACGTCCTTGTCCGGCACGTAGTTGTAGGCGCCGAACACGTCCGTCTTGTTGTTCGGGTCGTAGGTCGCCTGCGCCTTGAGCGTCGAGACGACGAGCGTCCAGTCGTTTTCCTTGAGATCGATGAACAGCGTGTAGGTGCCGGGTGCGAGCGTCTTCCCGCCGATCGTGATGGGCACCTCGTTGGTGAGCTGCGTCGTGGCGTTCGCGCCGGCCCGCCAGATCGGCGCGCCGACCAGCGTGTCCTTGCCGTAGTTCGCGCCCGATCCCCACAGGTCGCGCCCGCGCTTGAGCGGCCGCCCGTAGCTCAGCTCGATCCACTTGCCTCCGGAGTACGACCCGCGCCCGAGCGTGAACGCCTGGCGCTGGCCCTGCGTCCACGTGCCCTGCACCTGCGCGGCCGACGTGCCGGTCGGGCTCATCGGCTTTTGCGTTTGAGCGCTGACGAACACGACTGCGGCGAGCGCGACGAACCCGGCGGTGACTGTGCTTCTCATGAGGTCTCCTGTGGTTTGCCGATAGCCCAATAACCCAATGACCCAATAGCCCAATAGCCCAATAGCCCAATGGCCCAATGTAGCGCCTTGCCGTGCTACCCTCCTGTCGCCGGTCCCGCTTCCACCGGCATTCGTCCCACGAGAGGTCTTATGCGCACCATGACCCGCGTTTTGGTTGGCCTCGCCGTCGCCGGGTGGCTGGCCTCGAGTCCCCTGGCGTCCGCGCCGACGAACGTGCCGTTGTATCAGCAGTATCTGAGTCCGGCCTCGCCGCAGGAGGTCGTCGCGGCGCGGAAGGCGGATCGCGTCGCGTGGGTCGACTACGCGGAAGGCAAGCGCAACGCCTACACGGCGGTCGCGCCCGCGTTCGTGCCCGTGCGCCTCACGAGCTTTCTCAAAGACGACGGGATCATGATGTCGGGGATCAAGATCTCGGACGACGGATCGACGGTGATCTTCACGCGCGGCGGCGGCGCAAATCGCGACGGCTGGTACGCGAACCCGTCGGCCGATCCGAGCGGGCCCGATCACGCCGTGTGGGCCGCGCGCACGGCCGGCGGCGGCGCGTGGCGCGTCGTCGACGCGAACAACCCGGAGCTGGCGCCGGACGGCGGCGCGCTGTTGTTCGTCAAAGACGGCCAGATTTATCGCGCGAAGGTCGCGCCGGTGAAGCCCGTCGCGGAAATCGATCGCGGCGAGAAGCCGTTCATCACCGAGTGGGGCGCGCAGAGCGCCCCGAAGTGGTCGCCTGACGGCCGCAAGATCGCGTTCGTCAGCACGCGCACCGATCACAGCTTCATCGTCGTCTACGACGTCGCGACGCGCGGGGTGAAGTACATCTCGCCGAGCGTCGACTTCGACACGATGCCGATGTGGCTGCCCGACAGCAAGCACCTGATGTTCATGCGCCGCCCGGGACTGCCGTTCGGCCAGCAGGCGCAGCAGGGCACCGGCGGACTCGGATTGCCAAACGGTCCCGCGTTTCAAGCGCCGGCGGCAGCGAACGCCGGTCGCGGCGGCGGCGGACGCGGCGGGAATCGTGGCGGGGGCGGCGGAGCCGCCTCCGCTCCTGGCGGAGCTACGGCGAGCCAGGCTCCTGTCAACAATTCGCCAGGATTGATGCGCGCGACGTTCAAGGGCGGCTACACGCTCGCGTTCTACAAGGCGGACGTGACGACCGGCGAGGCTGAAGAGACGTGGCACAACCAGCCGAACGACACGATGGTGACGAACTTCGCCAACGTGCGCACGGCGGGCAACTTCATCATCTTTCCGTACGCGCCGGGCGGCGGTGGACGCGGGGGCGGTGGACGCGGGAATCGCGGGGCAGCCGCAGGTGACGCACCAGCGCCGCCACAGCCTCAAGGACCAGTGGACGAGTGGGATCGCTACTACGCGCTCGACATCATGACAGCGTCCTCGCGTCCGGTGCTGCTCACGCCCACAGACGGGTTGATTGAAGATCAAACGTCGATCGCGGTGTCCGGCGACGGCAAGACGTTCTACTACTGCACGAACGCGAAGGACATCGAGCGCCGCCACATCTGGGCGGTGCCAGTCGGCGGCGGCACGCCGGTGCAAATCACGACCGGCGAGGGCGTCGAGACGTCTCCCGCGCCGCTCGCGTCCGGCAAGTACCTCGCGACGCTCAGCGCGGACTGGAAGATGCCGCAGTCGCTCGGGATCTGGACCACCGGCAACACCGCGACGCAGAAGATCGTCTTCCCGACGTCACGGCCCGGCTTTCCGATGGCCTCGCACGTCAAGCCGGAGATCGTGATCACGAAGGCCGCTGACGGCGTCGAGGTCCACAACCAGGTGTTCGTGCCGAAGGATCTCAAGCCCGGCGAGCGACGGCCCGCGATCGTGTTCGTGCACGGCGGTCCGGTGCGGCAGATGATGCCCGCGTACCACTACATGCAGTTCTACCACTGGGCGTACGGCATCAATCAGTGGCTCGCGAACCAGGGCTACGTCGTGATGTCGATCAACTATCGCAGCGGCATCGGCTACGGCCGTTCGTTCCGCAACGCGCCGAACACCGGCGGCGCCGGCAACTCCGAGTATCAGGACGTCGTCGCGGGCGGCAAGTATCTGCAGACGCGGCCCGACGTCGATCCGAACCGCGTCGGCATCTGGGGCCTGTCGTACGGCGGCGTGCTCACGTCGCAGGCGCTCGCGCGCAACTCCGACATCTTCAAGGCCGGCGTCGATCTCGCCGGCGTCCACCTGTGGGGCAGCTCGCTCGATCCGGACGCCGTGTCGTACAAGTCCTCGACGATTGGCGCGATCGACGGCTGGAAGTCGCCCGTCCTGCTGATCCAGGGCGACGACGACCGGAACGTGGCGTTCCAGCAGATGACGGGCCTCGTGCAGCTCCTGCGTCAGCGCGACGTCTACTACGAGCTCATCGTCTTCCCGGACGACGTGCACGAGTCGCTGCTGCACAGCCGGTGGATCTACACGCTCGGCCGGATGGAGACGTTCCTGCGCAAGTTCCTGGGAGACGCGCCGGTCAGCGGCGGGAAGTAGCGCGGCTATTCCATCTCGAGACGCTCGAACGCCAGCTCGAGCGTCTCGACGAGCGCCGCGTTGTCGTGCCCGACGAGCGGCGCGAAGCGATGGTTGACGGGCCGCGCCCGCAGGAACTTCCACGTCAGCACGACCTGCGTGTGATCCTCGTTGCGGAGCTGGACCGTGACGGTACGGAAGCCGTGTTGATCCCCGTTGCGGACGTCGCTCCACCACTGATACCAGTTGAGCGCGCCGGATGTCGCGCGCCTGAGCACGAGATTGCCGTACTCGGTCTGCGTCGTGATTTTCTGCGGCTCGTTGCTCTTGTCGTTGCCGTTGCGATACTCGAACACCCGGATGCGTGCGTCCGGGAACACGACTTCGATGAGGCCGGCCTGCGGCGTGTCCGTCACGCCGTCGCCGAGATCGACGAGGAAATTCGAGTTTGGATACGGACGATCTCTCTGGACCGACATCGCGATCGCCTCCCCGCGTACTATAGTCGCTCCGGGAAGGTGCTGACGTTTTGACACCGCCACGTGCCCGCGCCCGGCCGACGCCGCCCGCGCCTGCGCCGCCTCAGCCGATCAAGCCCGCGAGCTATCTCGTAGCCGCCGCCGTCGCGCTCGCGGCGACGATCCTCTACACGCTCACCGCCGCGCGCGACATCGTCGTCGGCGACACCGGCGATTTCATCGCGGCCGCGCTGACGCTTGGCGTCGCGCACGCGCCCGGCTATCCGCTGCTCACGATGATCGGCCACGCGCTCAGCTGGTTGCCGTTTGGTCCGGACCCGTTCCGCGTGAATCTGATCGCCGTGCTCAGCCACGCCGGCGCGGTCGGCATGACCTGTTTGACGATGATGCGGTTGTCGAGGAATCGCGCCGCGTCTGCCGCGGCGGGGCTGCTCTTCGCGACGGTACCCCTCATCTGGCGATGGTCGCTCGCCGCGGAGGCGTTTCCGCTCAACAACCTGTTCGTGTCGATCGTGATCTACTGCCTCGTGCGGTGGCAGGAAGCGCCCGAGCGGACGACGTTCCTGGTCGCGGCCGCGTTCGCGTGCGGGCTCGCGCTGTCGAACCACATGACGATCGTCCTGCTGGGTCCGGCGATTCTGTTCATCGTGTGGACGCATCGCGCGGTGCTGTTCGCCCGGCCGCGGGTCGTCGCGCTGTGCCTGGGCGCGGTGCTCGTCGGGCTCGTGCCGTACGCGTACATCCCGTGGGCAGCGTCACGGCACCCGTACTTGAACACGGGCGGCGTGTCGTCGTTCGCCGGACTGATTTCGCTCGTCACGCGCGCGGATTACGGATCGCGTCAGCTGGTGGCAGAAGCGGCGAACGCCGGCGGGACATTTGACGAGCGAGTGCTCGCGCTGCTCCAGTCCTTCACCATCGTCGAAGGCCTGCTCATTGCCGCGGGCGTCGTGGCCGCGTATCGCCGGCAGCGGGCCTACCTCTGGTTTGCCGCCATCACGTTCGCCGTCGCCGGCCTCGGGTTCATGGCGTACGCCAATCTCGATCTCTCGCAGCCATTCGGGTTGTTCGTGCTGGAGCGCTTCTTCATGCTGTCGCACGTCGTGCTGGCGCCGCTGATGGCGCTGGGTGCGGCGCTCCTGATTGATGTCGTCGCACGCCGCACGAGTCGCCCGGTCGCCGTCGCCGGCGTCTCGCTGGCCGTCGTGGCTGCCGCCGTGACGTCGGTCGTCACGCACTACCGCGTCATCGATCAGCACGCCAACCACGTCGCGCGCACCTACGCGGAGGACATCCTCAACTCGCTCCCGCCGCACGCGATCCTGCTCGGATCGGGCGACGATGTGGTGTTTTCGGTGACGTATCTGCAGGCGGTCGAGCACGTGCGCATGGACGTGACGCCGGTCTGGACGTCGGCGCTGCGCGGGCCGCGCTGGTATCGCGACTGGCTGCGCGCGCGCGATGCGCAGCTCGTGTTGCCGGCCGAGGGCGGCGACCCGCGCTCGGCGGACCACTCGATGAAAGCATTTGCTGACGCGAACGGCGCCCGCCTGATCGCCTTCATCGGCCCCGCGCTCGACGATTCGGTCAACGGCAGCTACGTCGGCATCACGCGCGGGCTCGTCGTCACGCTTCAGCCTGTCTCGGCGCCGGTCTACCTCGACACGCTCGTGCATGAGAACGAACAGGTGATGGCGAGCTACCGCGTGCCTGCGCCGGGCGCGATCAAACCCGGCACGTTCGAGACCGGGATCCTTCGCCGCTACGCGATTCCCGCGCAGATCCTCGGCACGCAGCTCGAGCGCGCCGGCCATCTCGCGGAGGCGAGGACATGGTACGAGCGCGCGGCGGCGATCGATCCGAGCTTCACCGATCCGCGAAGTGCACTTGATCGGATCAGGCACTAGGCAAGAAGAGCCCAATCCCTGATGCCTGATCTTCGGTGACCGCAGGCGACCTCGGTCGATTCGAGGCCATCCGGTAAGTCACAATGACAACTGATGGCGCGCTCGATCAGAACGTGGCTGCTGTGGGCGCTCGCTGGCGCGGGCCTGTTCGGGCTCGTGCTGGTGCTCACCGCGGTGTGGCTGCTTCAGCCCGCCAGTCTCAAAGCGCGCACCGAGTCGACGCTCGCGCGCGAGCTCAAGCTCGATGTGTCGATCGGATCGCTCCAGGTCTCGTTCCTGCCGCGCCCGCGCGTCGAGGGCACCGCGCTGGTGTTCCGCATCCCTGGTCAATCCGATCTGCCACCGTTCGTGAGCGTCGATCACTTCTGGATGGACATCGGTCTGTTTTCTGCGCTGCGCAAGCACATCGACACCGTGCATCTCGGCGGCCTGAAGATCTTCGTGCCCCCGGGCGAGGCCAAGAAGGCGTTGCCGCACCCGACGGCTCAATCCGTGTCGAGCGGCAAGTCCGGTGGATCGCGCGTCGTCCTCAATCACCTCGAGACACACGACGCGGAGCTGACCATTCTGCGAAAGAAGGCCACGCACGCGCCGCTCGTCTTCAAGATCCATTCGCTCGAGATGGACGATCTCGGGTTCGATCGTGAGATGCCGTTCACCGCGTCGTTGACCAATCCGATTCCCGAAGGCGAGATCGACACGAAGGGCACGATCGGTCCGTGGCCGGGCGCGGATGTGTGGAATCTGCCGGTGCGCGGGCAGTACACGCTGAAGGACGCAAACCTCGCGACGATCAGCGGCGTGCAGGGCACGCTCACGTCTGACGGCCAGTACCAGGGCCGGCTGACGGAGATCACGGTGAGCGGCAAGTCGACGACACCCGACTTCAATCTCGATCTCGGCGGCAAGCCCCTGCCGCTGACCGCGACGTTCACGTGCGTCGTGGACGCGTCGGACGGCACGACGCGACTTCAGCCCGTCGACGCGAAGCTGTTCAACACGCCGATTCACGCCGAGGGCGTGATCGCGAATCTTCCCGGGCCCGGCAATCACCTGATCGATCTGAAGGTGACCATCGCTGACGGACGGATCGAGGACGTGCTCCGGCTCGTCGTCGACTCGCCGAAGCCGACGCTCACCGGCGACGTCAACATCAGGACGACGGTGAAGATTCCGCCGGGCAAGGCGCGCGTGCGCGAGCGCATCGCGCTCAACGGGCAGTTCGGCCTGGACGCCGCGCGATTCACCGACGCGCAGGTTCAGGAGAAGCTGCACGAGCTGAGCCGCCGGAGCCAGGGCAAGGAGGAGGGCGAGGCCATGGCGCGCGTGCTCACGAGCCTCTCGGGCAGCTTCGAGCTGGAGCGCGGCATGCTCACCCTGCGGCGGCTGACGTTTCACGTGCCTGGCGCGCGCGTCGACCTGAACGGCACCTACGCCCTCGACGACGGCGCGCTCAACCTCGAGGGCACGCTGCAGATGCAGGCGACGGTGTCGCAGGCGGTGGGCGGGTTCAAATCGATCTTCATCAAGCCGTTTGACGCGATCTTCAAGCACGACGGCGCCGGCGCAGTGGTGCCGATCAAGATCACGGGCACGCGGGACGATCCGAAGTTCGGCGTGCAAATGGGCAAGGCGATTAAGAAGAAATAGTGGTTCCGGGGTTCCGAGGTTCCGGGGTTCCGAGGTTCTGCGGGCACCGAGGCGCGCTCTCGCAGCCAGCGAACCCCGGAACCCCGGAACCCTGGACTATCCTGTGTAAGCAGCCACGCGTCGTGTGGCGCTACTTTCTTGATACTGACCCGGAGTGACGAGGGCGCGTCACCCGGTTTCGAGTGCCTTCCTTTCCTGCGTTATTGTTCCGAAGGCCGCCTGACCCCGCCCCAGGTCAGGGCGTGCTGGAGTTTGCTGTGCTCAAGTCCCGGTTGCGTTGGATCGCCGTCGCTGGCGTGGTGTGTCTCTTGGCGGTGACGGCGGCGGCCTGCTCAGGCGCGTCAGCGCAGGATCCCGCGGGAGGCGCGGGCGCGGGCGGGCGAGGCG
>DATEGZ010000120.1:0-11611 GCA_035279905.1 Vicinamibacterales bacterium | reverse complement strand
TGGCGGCGGTGGGGCAGCAGGTGGTGGTGGCGGTGGCGGCGGCGATGAGGGCGGCGGTGGTGGCATGAAGGCCGCGCCAGCGGGCGCAGTCATTGACCCGGCGGAGAACCAACGGCTGCAGATGACGCTGGCCGGATTCCGTCAGGCACCGCAAATGCTCGGCGTGCAATCGACGCCGGGCAACGTGCTGATCGCCTTCGACACCGATCCGGCCAAGGGCAAATTCTGGAAGCACACGACGGACGACAAGAAGGCGAACGTGCCGACGCCGTGGGGTCAGATGGAAGCCAGGGTCAAGTGGAACGGCGACACGCTTCACCGCGAGATGGTCATGCACAACGCCGGCGACTTCAAGGTCGTCGAGGAGTACAAGCTGAGTCCAGACGGCAAGCAGCTCATCGTGACGCTCAAGACGACGTCAACGATGAGCCCGACGCCGAAGATCCAGCAGGTGGACATCAAGCGCGTCTACGATCGCGTCGCGCAATAAGTTGTTTTCTCGCTATCTCGTCATCGCGCTCGCGCTCGGCGCCGCCGTGTTTCGGGCGACGCAAGGCGCGTGGATCGAATCGATCGGACTCTTCGGCCTGGGTGGCGGTCTCGTCGCGTTGAAGCTCTCCGCGACGCGGCCGCAGCTCAGGCCGCTCGCCTATCTCGGGTTCCTCGTCACCGCGCTCTCGATCGGCGCGGTGCTCTACCGCAACTACCTCTCAGGCGTGTGAAGGCCGCAGTCGTGCTGATCGGCGTGGCGGCGTGCGCGCTCGTCGCGCGGCCGGCGCGCGCGCAGATGCAGCACGACATGTCGGCGATGTCGCCGGGATGGACGTTCGCCGTGAACGGACAGGCGTTCCTCAACCTGAACCTGCAGCACCGGAAGTTCGACGACATCAACCGCGCCGAGTCGCAGAACTGGTTCATGGGCACGGCCGGCCGGAGCGTGGGCCGCGGCCAGCTCATGCTGCACGCGATGTTCAGCGCGGAACCGTGGACGTTTCACAAGTACGGATCGGCGCAGGTGTTCCAGACCGGCGAGACGTACCAGGGCGCGTCGCTGATCGACTACCAGCACCCGCACGATCTCGTCGTCAGCGCGAGCGGCCGATTCGAGTGGCCGGTGTCGGCGTCGTGGCGGTTCATCGCGTCCGGCGGCGCCGTGGACGCGCCGGCGCTCGGGCCGGAGCCGTTCATGCACCGCGCGTCCGCCGAAGCCAATCCGACGGCGCCGCTCGGCCATCATCATCTCGATTCGACGCACATCACGCACGGCGTCATCACGCTCGGCGCGACGAACGGCACTGTGACATTCGAAGGCTCGGCGTTTCACGGGCGCGAGCCTGACGAGGATCGCGTCGCGATCGAGTTCGGGCCGATCGACAGCTACTCGGCGCGCGTGTCGTGGCAGCGTGGCCGCTGGCAGGCGCAGATCTCGGCGGGCCACCTGAAGTTTCCGGATCCCACCGAGTACACGGACGACAATCGCGTCACGGCGTCCGTCAGCTACACGGGTGAGTTCAAGGGCCGGCCGCTCGCGTGGTCGATGATGCTCGGCGTCAATCAGGAGCCGGGCGTGCACCTGACGACGCCGGCGGCGTTGGCCGAGGCGGCGTGGCGCGTAGCGCCGCGCGATCTGCTGTACTCGCGCGCCGAGTTCGTCGTCAAAGACATCCTCTCGCACGGCGGCTACGATCCGCCGGGCTTCGCGCACCAGAGCGTGACGTCCACGGTCTTCGCGCTCACGCTCGGCTACGAGCGGCGACTCGCGTCAAATCGCGCCGGCACGCTCGGCCTCGGCGCCGAAGCGACGATCTACGCGCCCGATCCGAATCTCGAGGAGTCGTACGGGCAGCCGTTTTCAGCGCACGTCTTTCTCCGCTACACATTCCATAAGTAATTCGGGAGTCCATCACCAGTCGTAGATATGACCCCCGAGCGTTGACGCTCGTCCACGCTGGTCATATCCTCTGGAAAGTCCGCGGCCCCCGCGGGCATTTATCACGAGTGGCTGAGGGACCAGGCCCGACGAAGCCACAGCAACCAGGCGGCAATCGCCCAGGTGCTAATTCCTGCCCGAGAACCGGGGACGATAACGGGGTTATGACTCAGATCAAGTTCGAAGTTGGAAGTAAGAAGTTCGAAGTTTCTGGTGATCAGAAAACGCATTCCGCGCTGCTGCTTGGCTACGGGCAGGTCAATCAGGCGGTCGCGGCGTGTCTCGAGCGCGAGCAGGATCGATTGCGCGCGTTTGGGTGCGAGGTCGCGCCGACGCGGGCGTTGGTGCGCGATCTGACCAAGCGCCGCGGCGGACCGTACGTCACGCTGTCGAACGACGCCAGTCACGTGATCGACACGCCGGTCGACATCGTCATCGAAGCGCTCGGCGGAATTGAGCCGGCTCGATCGCTCGTCACGGCGGCGCTCGAGGCGGGGATTCCCGTCGTCAGCGCGAACAAGACGCTCGTCGCCGCGCACGGCCGCGAGCTGCGGCGGCTGGCCGCCGCGCACGGGACGCGTTTTGCGTGCGATGCGGCGGTCCTGGCCGGCGTGCCGTTTCTTGGATCGCTCGAGCGCCGGCCGCTCGTGTCGGCCGCCACGCGCATCGAGGCGATTCTCAACGGCACGACGCACTTCGTCATGTCGGCGATCGCGCGCGGCGCCACCTACGAGGCGGCGCTGGCGGACGCCACGACTCGCGGTTACGCGGAACCGGACAGCCGCGCCGACATCAGCGGGCGCGACGCTGCCGAGAAACTCACCGTCCTGCTGCACCTCGCCGGGTGCGACGTGGCCGCCGAGGATCTGCCGCGGCTCGGGATCGACGCGATCGAGCCGGACGATCTGGCCGCCGCGAAGCGCGCCGGCGGGACGATCAAGCCGGTCGCGCTCGCCTCGCTCGAGGAAGGGCGATCGGGCGCGTGGGTCGGGCCCGCGTTCGTCGCCGAGGAGCATCCGCTCGCGCGACTCGTCGGCGTGACGAACGCCTTGCGCATCAAGTCGGCCAACACGAAGTGCACGTTCTCCGGCCCTGGCGCCGGTCCTGCCGTGACGGCCGCGACCATCGTCGACGATGTCGTCGAGATCCTGACGAGCGGGCCGCGGTGGCCGGGCGCGCGAACCACCATCCACGCGTCAGGCCGCGTACCGCTCGGTCAGCCGCCGCCAGGCCGCTGGTTCCTCCGCGTCGCCGGCGCCGACCGGCTCACATCACACGACGTCGCCGAATTCCTGGCGGTGCGGCGCGCTCCCGCGGTACGGCTCGACGATCGCGGCGATCGCTTCACGTGCGTGACGGCCTCCGCGACGTGGTCCACAATCAATGATGTCGTGACGGCGGTGCGCGCCGGCGGCGCGCGCGCGATCGCGATCCCGGTGATCGAAGGGGGCGACGATGACTAAGAAACCCGCCTCCACGCTCACTGTGATCAAGCTCGGCGGATCGGTGCTGACCGGCCGGGAAGGCATCGTCGACGCGGCCGCGGCCGTCGCGGCTCGCGCCGCGGACCCCACCACGCGCCTGCTGGTCGTCGTGTCCGCGCGCCTGTCCGAGACCGACTCGCTCTTGGCCGAAGCGCACGCGATTTCCGCGACGCCTGATGACGCGGCCCTCGATCTGCTGTGGTCAACAGGGGAGCTGCGATCCGTCGCGCTGCTCACGCTCGCGCTCAAGACGCACAACATCGACGCGGTGGGCCTGAACGTGCACGAGGCCGGCCTGCGCGCCGGGGACGAGGGCGCGTCGCTCAACCCAATCGCGCTCAGAGCCGCGCTCGCGCGCCACAGCGTCGTCGTCGTCCCGGGATTCCTCGCCACGAAGGGCCACCGAGTCGTGACGCTCGGACGCGGCGGATCGGATCTTTCGGCCGTGCTGCTCGCGATTCTGCTCCGCGCCGACCGATGCGAGCTGGTCAAGGACGTGGACGGCTACTTCACGGCCGACCCGCACTCCGACCCGGCGGCAACGCTGATTCCGTCGCTCGATTTCCACGCCGCGCTCGATCTCGCCGATGACGGTTGCCCGCTGGTACAGAAGCAGGCGCTCATTTCGGCACGAGACGCCAACCTGCCGATCGTCGTTCGCAGCCTTCGGAGCGAAGGCACGACGGTGGGCGGGCACGCGCGCGACTTTCTCGCCTCCCGGCTGTCCGACTTTCGCAGTCCGGTCGTGTTTTAGGAGACCCATGGAGTTCTCGACTCGTACGATTCACGCCGGTCAGCCGTCTGAACCGGAGACGGGCGCCGTCATCGCGCCGATTTTTCAGACGACGACGTACCAGCAGATCGCGCCCGGGGAGCATCGCGGCTTCGACTACACCCGTACGTCGAATCCGACGCGGCAGCGGCTCGAAGCGGTGCTCGCTGACCTCGAGGGCGGCACGCACTGCGCGGTGTTTGGATCCGGCCTGGCGGCCGAGCACGCGATCTTGAGCGCGTATCTCAAACCCGGGACGGAGATCGTGGTGCCGGGCGACGTGTACGGCGGAACGTTCCGGATGCTCCATCGCGTGTTCGAGCCGATCGGCTGCCGCGTCACGCAGGCGGACTTCGCGGATCTCGCCGCGCTGGAGCGCGCGATCACGGCGAACACGCGGCTCGTGTGGCTCGAGTCGCCGACCAACCCGCGGCTGCTCGTGTACGACATCGCCGCGGTGAGCCGGCTCGCGCACGAGAAGGGCGCGCTCGTCGTCGTCGACAACACGTTTGCGACGCCGTTCTTTCAGCAGCCGTTTGCGCTCGGCGCGGATCTGATCGTGCACAGCGTCACGAAGTACCTCGCCGGGCACTCCGACGTCATTCAGGGCGCGGTGATTGCCCGCGACGCCGCGATCTTCGAGCCGATCGCGTTTCTGCGCAACGCGCTCGGCGGCGTGCCCAGCCCGTTCGACTGCTGGTTGACGATTCGCGGGGTGAGGACGCTCGAGCTCAGAATGTTGCGCCACGCGGAGAACGCGGTGGCGGTGGCCGACGCGCTCACGCAGCACCCGCGCGTCAGGCGGGTGTACTTTCCCGGCCTCGCTTCACACCCCGGCCACGACATCGCGCGACGTCAGATGACCGGCTTCGGCGGCATGGTCTCGTTCGAGCTGGACGGGACACCGGAAGAGGCGTCTGCGCTCGTGTCGTCGTTCAAGTATTTTGCGCTCGGCGAGAGCCTCGGCAGCGTGCGCGCGCTCGCGTGTCTGCCGTGTCGCATGACGCACGCGTCGATTCCGGCGGAGACCCGCGCGGCCCTCGGGCTGTCGGATACGTTGATTCGACTGTCAACCGGCTGCGAGAGCCCGAGAGATCTTGCGGGAGACGTCACGGACGCGTTGGACCGGGTTCGACAAGTTCGACCGGTTCCGCATGTTCAGGAGCCCGCGGGTCTGAGTCTTACTTATCGTTCTTGAACCACGAGAGCGCGCCTGAGGGGCAGCGCTGGACCTGCTCGGCAATCGTCGTCGAGTCCGAGTGCTGCAGCTCGATCCACGGCTTCCGGCGCGGGTCGAACACCTGGCCCAGCCCGCGGACACACACGCCCGAGTGCTGGCAGACCGCCGGCTTCCAGACGACGGTGATCTCGCCGTTGGTGTAGTGATGCGTGCCGTCGTGCGTCATATTTGCTAGTTTAGTGCCGAGAACTCGAAACCTTTCCCCGGTGTCCAATGAGCATGCGCAAGGTGTGGCTGGCACCGCTGCTGCTGTCCGTGGCCTGCGCGAGCACCCCCATCAAGAAGTCGGACGTTCCCGCCTTGGCCCAGGCGGACGCCCTGGTGCTGCAGGGCTGCTACGACTGCCTGCTCGAGGCCCGCGCGACCTACGCGAGGGTCGGCGTGGGGAAAGCCCGGCCGCTCGTCGTGGCCAGGCTCTTCGAGACGGATTTGTTGATCACGCTCCGCGAGAAGGAGCTGGCGCTCGACTCGTCGAAATCGTTCGCTGAAGCGGAGGCGCTCGGCAAGGAGCTCCCGCCCGCGTTCGAAGCCGCCCGCTACCTCACCATCGCCGAGGCCGTGCCCGGCGACGATCTCGGCTGGACGCATCGTGAGACCACCGACTTCCGCCGCGCGCACGGCGCGTTCGTGCCGAAGATCAACGACGAGCTGCAGTGGCTCGCCACGGGCGCGCTCGCGCAGCCGGTGCGTCAGTACCTGTCGCTCGCGATCGACTGCGCGTATCCGACGCGCTCTCGTCAGATTGCCCCGGGGACTCGTCCGGGCCGTCCGGAGGTTCCGGCGGGCGCGCCGCCGCTCATTGCGTATCGCACCGGCATCTGCATCTCCGTCTCGAACGTGATCCTGGCGAAAGTCCGCGAGGAGGTTCCGCGTTTCGTCGAGACCGGCTATTTCATGAGCCGCTCGGCGCTGATTACCGCGAAAAGTGACGGCGGCCGGCAGGCCAAAGCCTGGCTCGACGAGAACTACAAGCGCTTTCCGAAATCGCCTTCGGTCACGTACATCAGCGGCCAGTTGAACCAGTTCGCCGGCGACTGCAAGGCCGCGCTCAAGTTCTACGAGGAGACGCTCGCGATGAAGCCCGAGCACGAGGTCGGGCTGATCGGCCGGACGGTGTGCCTGACCTACCTGAAGCGCACCGACGAGGCGATCGCGGAAGCGACGCACATGATCGATTTGAAGACGGACAACATCGACGAGGCGTACTACTGGCGGTCCTGGAATCACTACTCGCGCCAGGCGCTGGATCTCGCGCGCGCGGACATCAACCTCGCCAAGAGCCGGCGCGCCACGCCGTCGTACTACACGCTGGCCGGAATGATCGAGCACGACCAGAACGATCTCAACGAAGCCGAGACGGACCTCAAGGCCGCGCGCGACATGTCGGTCCAGAACTGCGTGGCGATGTGGTACCTCGGCCTCGTCGCGCTCAAGCGCGAGCAGTGGCTCGTGTCAGGCAGGAACTTCGAGGACGCGATGACCTGCTACGAAGCCAACGTCAAGGACAGCGAAGACGGGCTGAAAGCGATCCAGAACCGCACCGACCTCGACGAGGAGTTCAAGGCACGGCAGATTGCGGGCTTCGAAGCCGCGATCAAAGAGGACCACACTCACCAGTACGCGGCCGCGTTCAATGCGGCTAACCAGTACGCGCACGGCGGCAACGTGCCCAAGGCGAAGACGCTGCTGGAGGTCGCGTCACTCGATCCCGGGCTGTCGAAAGAGGTCGCCGAGCTGCGGAAGATCATCGGCGGGCTCGAAATCATACCGGGAGTGATTTTACGTAAAACGCAAAATCACTCCCGGTATCATTATCCGGATGGCTACCTACGCGCATTTCGAGACCTCGCTCGGCAACTTCACCGTTGAGCTCTTCGACACCAAGGCCCCCAAGACCGTCGCCAACTTCGCCGGCCTGGTCGAGGGCACGAAGGAATGGAAGCATCCGAAGACCAACGAGAAGCACAAGACGCCGTACTACGACGGCGTCATCTTTCATCGCGTCATCAAGGGCTTCGTGATTCAGGGCGGCGATCCGCTCGGGATTGGCACCGGCGGGCCGGGCTATAACTTCGAGGACGAATTCCATCCTGACCTGCGCCACGATCGCGCCGGCATCCTGTCGATGGCCAACGCGGGACCGAACACGAACGGCAGTCAGTTTTTCGTGACGCTCGGGCCGACGCCGCACCTCGATCGCCGCCACTCGGTCTTCGGCGCCGTCGTCAAGGGCCTCGACGTCGTGGAGAAGATCGGCGCGACGCAGACCGACCGCAACGATCGTCCCGTGACGCCCGTCGTCATGAAGAAGGTCACGATCGAGCGCAAGTAGAAATGACGCCGGGAGTAGTTTTTACAAATGGCACGAGCGCGCCATTTGTAAAAACTACTCCCGGCGTCATTTTTATCGTTCGCGCAGCGCCTTGACCGGATCGACGCGGCCCGCGCGCAGCGCCGGCGAGGCCGACGCGACGATCGCGATCGCAGCGAGCGCGGCGCCCATCACCAGGAACGTCGCCGGATCGGCAGGTTGCACGCCGAAGAGCTGCGCCCGGATGAGCCTCGTCAGGAAAAACGCGCCGACTGCGCCTGCGACGAGCCCGATGCACACGGGCAGCAGGCCCTGGCGAAGGACCAGCCGCGTGAGATGCCCCGAGGCGGCGCCGAGCGCGACGCGAATCCCGAACTCCCTCGTGCGCTGCCGCGCCAGAAAGCTCGCGACGCCGTAGATTCCCGCGACCGCGAGGAAGAGTCCAATCACCGAGAATCCCGCGACGAGCCCCAGGCTGAGCCGGCGTGGCGCCAGCGACGCCGCCACCGCGGAGTCCATCGTCTCGATCGACGTCAGCGGGCGATCGCGGTCCAGACCGCGGATGACGTCGCGCGCCGCCGCGGTCAGTCCGGCCGCGTCACCGGTGGCCTTCAGCACGAACGCGCCGTCGCTGATCGGCCGCTGCAGGTAGCTGACGTACACCATCGGCACGTCGCCCTCGTCGAGACCGTAGTGCTTCACGTCGTTGACGACGCCGATGATCTCCTGCATGCCGTCCATGTCCCAGTCGAACGCGGCGCGGCGTCCGAGCGCGGCCTCGCGCGTGCCGAAGTAACGGCGGGCGAAGCTGTCGCTCACCACCATCACCGCCGGCATCCCGGTGGTGTCCTGCTCGCTGAACGTGCGCCCGGCCAGAACGCGGACGCCGAGCGTTCTGAAATACGCGGGGCTGACGATGCGCTTCTCGGGCATCGGTCCCTGGCCCGGCGGAAACGTGATGCCTTCGATCGGCGTTGAGCCATTGACGCCGTTGTGATCGAGCGGACGAGCGTTGGTCAGCCCGACGGAGGCGACGCCGGGAATCCGAGCCAGCCCTTCGACCGCCGAGCGAAAGAACGCGGTCTGCTGCGGGCCGTCGGGATACTTGACCGCGGGAATCGACAGCTCGAAGCTCAGCACACGATCCGGATCGAATCCCTTGTCCACGTGCAGGAGATTGTCGAAGCTGCGCGTCAGCAGGCCCGTGCCGACGAGCAGCACGAAGGCGAGCGCGACTTCGGCGGCGACGAGCGAGGATCGCAGCGGCCGCGCGGAGACCACGCGCCCAGCATCGCCCATCGAGGCCCGGAGCGATCGCCGGCCGGCGGCCAGCGCCGGCGCGAGGCCGACGAGCACGCCCGACAGCACCGACATGAGCGCGGCAAACGTGAACACCTGGGCGCTGACGCTGACGTCGTACGCGCCCGCGGCCCGAACGGGGAGCATGTCCTTCGCCAGCGTGACCGAGAGCCAGGCGACGGCGACGCCGGCGACACCGCCAATCACCGACAAAACGAGGCTTTCGGTCAGCAGTTGGCGAAGCAGCCTTCCCGGCGCGGCGCCGAGCGCGCGGCGAATCGCAAATTCCTGGGATCGATCGGTGGCTCGCGCCAGCTGCAGGTTGGCGAGATTGGCGCAGGCAATGAGCAGAAGAAACGCGACCGCCGCTAGCAGCGCCAGCAGCACCGGGCGCGACTCGGCGTCGAGCACATCGCGAAGCCGCGCGACCGTGGTCGAGAGCGGCGGCTGTTGATCGGGATGACGGAGTCGCACGCTGCTCTGCAGTCGATCGCGGGCCTCTTCGAGGCGTTGGCCGGGCCGCAGCAGGCCGACGACCGTCATGAAGTTGAGCGAGGGCGGCGCCACCGTGTCATTCAGCCGGAGCGGCCCGATGACGTCCGCGATCGGGTCCGTCGGCCGGAGGCGAAAGCCGGCGGGCAGGACGCCCACGACGGTAAAGGTGACGTCGCTCAAGCTGATCCGGCGGCCGATGATGTCCGGCGAAGCGCCGAACCGCCGCCGCCAGAGCCCGTCGCCAATCAGCACTTTCGGCTCGACCGATCGCGACTCGTCGGCTCGCGTGAATGTCGTGCCGAGCGCCGGCCGCAGATTCACGGCGTCGAAGAACGACGCCGACACGCGCAGACCGGAGAGGCGCTCTGGATCGCCGGCGCCCGTCAAGCTGGGATCGAACAGAAACACCCCGGCCGTGTGCTCGAGGACATTGTCCTCGCGCCACTCCTCGAACCGCTGGTAGGAGACGGACGTCGAATCGCGAAGCGTGCTGCCCTCGCGCACGATCACGAGCCGATCGCCGGTAGAGAAGGGCAACGGCGCGCCCAGCACCGCGTGGACGACGCTGAACATGCCGGTCGCCGCGCCGATACCGAGCGCCAGCGTCAGCACGGCGGTGACCGTGAATCCCGGCATGCGCCGAAGGATGCGAAGCGCGAACCTGATGTCTTGCACGAGATTCATCGAGCGGTGACTAGCGTCGCGCTCGGTGACGATCTGCCGCGGACTGCGAGCGATCAAGCAGCGTAGCGCCTGCCGCCAGTACCAGAGCCGCGCGGCGGCCGTGGACAAGACGCCGTCGGATGTGCCTGCCCGCTCGGCGAACTCTTCGTCGAGATCGCCCAGCACGAACTCGCGCTCGTCGCGCGGCACGCGCCGGGTGGCCAGCCAGCCGGCGAGACGGGATGGGCGCGCGTTCACAGCGACTCCAGCCGGCCTTCGAGGCCGTCGGTCATCATGCGGAAGTGTTGGTAGGCCTGCGACAGGGCACGGCGGCCCGCAGGCCGCAGTGTGAAGTGTTTACGTCGTCGTCCGCCACGTTGTGGCGTGGGATCGCCGACGTGCGAGGCAATCAGGCCCTTGTCTTCGAGCCGCGCGAGCGTGACGTACACCGCACTGATGGCGAGGTCGCGTCCGGTGCGCGCCTCGATCTCGCGGCGAATGGTCGCGCCGTACGCGCCGGCGCCCAATCGAAAGAGCGCGAGGATGACGAGCTGCTCGAAATCACCGAGGAGCGGAGTCGAGGTCGATGACGGCGGCACGCCCGTCAGTATACTTCACAATGTGAAACATATGACGCCGGGAGTAGTTTTTACAAATGGCGCTACCTCTTCGCGCCATTTGTAAAAACTACTCCCGGCGTCATCTTCACTGTTCCCTCAGCGCCACGTTCGGCGCCACGTTTGACGCCCGCCGGGCCGGCAGGTAGCTCGCGACGAGCGCCGCGGCGATGAGCGGCGCGAGCGCGACCGCCATCGCCAGCGCATCCATCGGCCCGAGCGGTATGCGATAGACCGCGCGAATCGCGAGCCGCGCCAGGATCCCGAGCAGAAGGCCGATCGCGAGGCCGGCGGCCACGGGCCGCATGCCGTCGGCAATCACGAGTTGACGGATCCGCCCGACGTCCGCACCGAGCGCCATGCGCACGCCGATCTCGCGCGTGCGCCGCGCGACCACGTGCGTCAGTACGCCGTACAGTCCGGCCATCGACAGCACCATCGCCAGCGCCGCCAGGCCCGCCGAGAGCACGGCGAGAATCCGAACGAGCGCGTACAGCCCGGCGAGCACCAGCGTCCCCGTGCCGGCACGGGTCAGCGCAAGGTCCGGATCGGCCTGGCTCACGACGCGCTCGAGCGTCGTCACGACGGGCGCCGGATCCTTTGCCGCCTTCGCGACCACGACCAGGAGCGTCTCGTAGTGCTGCGCCAGCGGCATGTAGGCGACACCGCCGCGGCGGTTGAAGAGGAACGTCGTGTCCGTGTCGCGCGCGACGCCGACGATCGTCGTCGTCGTGACCGGTCCGTCATTCACGGCATACGCGCGCTTGGCCAGCAACTGGCGCCCGACGACGTCGGTCGTG
>DATEGZ010000119.1:0-3364 GCA_035279905.1 Vicinamibacterales bacterium | reverse complement strand
CGGTTGACGGGCCGCCGCCCTCGCTGTCGGAGCTGCGGCGCCTGGCCGGCCGCGCTCGCGACCTCATGGGCAAGACCCCGCCGGGACCGCGCGCCATCGTCGTCGATGGCAGCCCGGTGAACACGCTGGTCGCTGAGCTCTTCAGCGTGTTCATGGCCGGGCCGATGCACATCGACGTGTTCACGAGCGAGGCGTCCGCGCGCCGCTGGCTCCGCGAAAAATCCACGCAAACCGCCGTCAACGGCGTCGAACACCGCGTCGGCTAAGCCGCCCGCAAACGCGGTAGACTCTGGGCCTGCTGAAGATCCTGAGTCTCGCGTGCGCGCTCGTCGCGCTCGTCACATTTGACGCGCAGGGCCCCGTCCCGGGCCCGGTCCGGCCGCTCAACCTGATGCCGGTGCCGGCCTCGGTCCGTCCGGCCGTTGGCCGTGTGCCGATCGACGCGAGAGCGACGATCGCGCTGACGGGCTTCGTGGACGATCGGCTGCGCGCCGGCGTCACGCGCGCGCTCGTCCGGCTGCAGGGCCGTACGGGTCTCGTGCTGTCGCGCGAGTTCTCCGCGAGCGCCGACGCCGCCACGCTGGTCGTTACCTGCAAAGGGCCGGGGCAGTCCACGCCGGCTCTTGGTGAGGACGAGTCGTACTCGATCGACGCCGGCCGTCAGGTCGTGCTGTCGGCCAACACAGTCGTCGGCGCGCTCCGCGGCCTCGAGACCGTCCTCCAGCTGCTCACGGGCGACCGCGACGGCTTCTTCATTCCCGCGGTCAGCATCCAGGATCGCCCGCGCTTCCCGTGGCGGGGCCTGCTCATCGACGCCGGCCGCCACTTCGAGCCGGTCGAGGTGATCAAGCGGGAGCTGGACGCGATGGCCGCGGTCAAGCTCAACGTGCTTCACTGGCACCTGAGCGAGGATCAGGGCTTCCGCGTCGAAAGCCACAAGTACCCCAGACTCCACGAGCTCGGGTCGGACGGGCTGTACTACACGCAGGACCAAATCCGCGACGTCGTCGAGTACGCGCGGATGCGCGGGATTCGCGTCGTTCCCGAGTTCGACATGCCCGGGCACGTGATGAGCTGGGTGGTCGGCTATCCGGAGCTCGCGAGCGCGCCAGGGCCGTACACGATCTCGCGCAAGTTCGGCGTGTTCGATGCGGTCTTCGACCCCACGCGCCCGGAGACCTACAAGTTCATCGACAATTTCATTGGCGAGATCTCGAAGCTCTTTCCCGATCCGTACTGGCACGTCGGCGGCGACGAAAACAACGGCAAGCAATGGAAAGCCAGCCCGAAGATCCAGGAGTTCATGCTGAAGCACGGGCTCAAGGACACGGCGGCCCTGCAGACGTACTTCAATCAGCAGCTCGTCGGCATCCTGCGCAAGCACGGCAAGCGGATGATGGGGTGGGACGAAATTCTCGAGCCGGGCCTGCCGAAGGAGGCCGTGGTTCAATCGTGGCGCGGGCAACGTTCGCTCGTCGACGCGGCCAAACAGGGCTACGACGGCGTGTTGTCCGCCGGCTACTACATCGATCTGCTGAACACCGCGGCCTCGCACTACGCGGTCGATCCGCTGCCGGCGTCGACCGATCTGACGCCCGCCGAGGCCGCGCACGTCCTCGGCGGTGAGGCGACGATGTGGGGCGAGTGGGTGGGGCCCGAGACGATCGATTCGAGAATCTGGCCGCGCACGGCCGCGATCGCCGAACGCTTCTGGTCGCCGCGAGACACGACGAGCGTGGACGACATGTATCGCCGGCTCGACATCGTGAGCGTCCAGCTCGAAGAGCTCGGCATCACGCATCTGCGCAACGCGGACGTGCTGCTGCGGCGTCTGACGGCCGGCGCCGATCCGGCGCCGATTCGCGTGCTCGCCGACGTCGTCGAGCCCGTGAAGGGCTACCAGCGCGGCGGGCAGCAGCCGGCGATGACGACCCTGGGACCGCTGACGCACCTGGTGGACGCGGTCAGCACGGACAGCGCGGGCGCGCGCGCCGTGAACGGGCTCATCGAGCACCTGCTGTCCGACGCGCCGCATTTCATGCTGGGTCGAGACGAGCTGCAAAAGCGTTTTGCGTCCTGGCGCGACGAGCACGCGGCGATCGTTCGATTGGCCGACACCGCTCCGGCGCTCGCCGAGGTGACGCCGCTCGCCGACGATCTGGCCGCGATGGGATCGATCGGCCTCGACGCGATCGCGTGCCTGTCACGCGGAATCGTGCCCGATGCCGCCTGGCGCGACGCCCGAATCGCGACGCTGACACAAGCCGCGCGCCCGAAAGCGGCGCTCGAGTTTCCGTTCGCGCTCGCGATGCGCGAGCTCGTCTTCGCAGCGGCCGAGCAGGGACAATTCGCGAACAAGACGCCGGCGGAGTGGATCGCCCGTGTGAAGTCGCTTGCCGCGCCGCCGAGGCGGGGACGAGGGGCAGGATCAACAGGTACGACTGGTACGTCAGGTGCGAGGAACGAGCTGACGCTGGCCAATTTTCCTTTTGGAAAAAAGTTGACGAGCGACAGCGCGTTCCGGGTACCTGACGTACCTGTCGTACCAGTGCGATAGCCGTCATGCGCTTTCCCGCTGTGTTTTTTGGTCACGGGAATCCGATGAACGCGCTGCTCGACAACGCGTACACGAAGGCGTGGGCGGGTATCGGGGCGGCGTTGCCGCGTCCGGCGGCGATCCTCTGCATCTCGGCGCACTGGTTCGTGCCGGAGACGGGGGTGACGGTGTCCACCGCGCCGCGCACGATTCACGACTTCGGCGGGTTTCCGGCGCCACTCTACCAGGTGCAGTACCCGGCGCCGGGCGATCCGGCGCTCGCGCGGCGCGTGCAGCAGATGCTCGCGCCGCTGCCGGTGACGCTCGACGAGCGCTGGGGCCTCGATCACGGCACGTGGTCCGTCCTCACGCACGTCTACCCCAAGGCGGACGTGCCGATCGTGCAGCTCAGCATCGATGAGCGCGAGCCTGCGTCGTTTCACTACGAGATCGGCAAACGGCTTGCGCCGCTGCGCGACGAGGGCGTGTTGATCGTCGGCAGCGGCAACCTCGTGCACAACCTCCACGCGTTCGCGTGGGGCCGGCACAACGTCGAGCCGTTCGACTGGGCGCTGCGATTCGAGCAGCAGGCGCGCGACATGCTCGTCGCCGGCGAGCAGGCGCCGCTCGTTGAGTACGATCGACTCGGCCGCGACGCGCTTCTGTCGATTCCGACGCCCGATCACTATCTGCCGTTGCTGTACGTCATCGCGACGCGTCAGCAGGACGATCGCATCAGCTTTCCCGTCGAAGGTGTAGATGGCGGCTCGGTTTCCATGCTGGCGGTCAGAGTCGGATGAGGTTCCCAGGGGTTCCCAGGGGTTCCTC
>DATEGZ010000118.1:0-23900 GCA_035279905.1 Vicinamibacterales bacterium | reverse complement strand
TCTGGTTCTATCACTGGCGCCTCGAGTGGCCGGCGGATCGCGCGTGGACGATGCTGCTGCATTCGACCGGCGAGACCGCGTCGTCGCAGCTGCAGGTGGGCAAACCGCTCGCGGTGCCGTCGCCGACATCAGCGCGGATCGACGTCGCGCGGCTCGGCACGATCGACGCGGTGTCGGGCACCGAGCTCACGCTGTCGGCCACCGACTCGACGCATCACCGCGTGCAGCTCACGCGCGGCACCGTGGACGTGCGCCTGTGGGCGCCGCCCGGCGCCGTCGCGTTCCGCACGCCCGCGGGCGACGTGATCGATCTCGGCTGCTTCTTCCAGCTCAGCGTTGACGTCGACGGCGTCGCGCAGCTGACGGTGCGGTCCGGCTGGGTGAAGCTCGACAACGCGTTCGGCGAGTCGCTCGTGCCCGCCGGAGCGTCGAGCCTGATGCAATCCGATCGGCGTCCGTTCGTGCCGGTGTACGACGATGCGCCCCGCGCGTTCAACGACGCCGTGCGCGCGTTCGAGCGCGCCGACACGACTGAAGCGCAAATCCTTCAGCTCCCAACGATCGCGCGCCAGGTGCGGGAGCGGGATGTCGTGACGCTGCTGATGCTGGCCGCGCGCGTCGACGGCAACGTGCGCAGTCAGCTGCTCGACGCGTCCGCGAAGATCTCGCCGCCGCCGGCGGCGGTCAACCTGAGAGCCGCCGCGTCGGGCGACAACGAAGCCGTGTGGCAGTGGATCGACGCGCTCGCGCTGCCGCCGGTCAAGGGCTGGTGGCGCAACTGGCGCGACGCGTTTCCGCGATCGAAGTAGCGCGGCCGCGCGCGCCTCACGCGTCGTGAATCGTGATCCGGCGCGTGGAGTGATCGACGAGCTCCAGCGTCACACGCAGCGAGTTGGCCGGCGGGTCGCGCCAGCGATCGGGCCACTCGACCGCCGTGACACTGCCCTCGAGCAGATCGTCGAGCGCGAGATCGTCGACTTCGACCGGCGTCAATCGATACAAATCCACGTGCTCGAAGCGAACGTCCCCGCGGTATTCCTGCACGACCGTGAACGTCGGGCTCGACACGTCCTCGCCGTCCACGCCGAGCCCTTCCGCCAGGCCGCGCGCGAACGCCGTCTTGCCCGCGCCAAGCGGCCCTTCGAGCAGCACCACCGTGCCGGCCGACAAGCGGCGGCCGACCTCGCGGCCGAGCGCGACCGTCGCGCCTTCTGAATCCGTGACGTGAACGCTCACGACCTGGTCTGCGAGTTTTTCTTGCGGCGCGCGGTCAGCTCGAGCACCGCGTCGCCGAGACGATCGACGAGGTCGCCGGCGACCATCCCGACTTCCCCTTCGTCAGCCTCCGCGAGATCGCCCGCGCACCCGTGCAGGTACACGGCGAGCTTCGCTGCGGCTTCCGCGTCGAGAAACTGTGCGAGCCACGCGGCGACCATGCCGGTGAGCACGTCGCCCGTGCCGCCCGTCGCCATGCCCGCGTTGCCGGTGAGGTTGATGAAGGTCTTGCCGTCGGGCGTTGCGACGATCGTGCGGTGCCCTTTCAGCACGACCGTCAGCCGATGCGTCGCCGCGAAATCGCGCGCGATGTCGAGCCGGTGCTGCTGAATGTCTTCGACAGACACGCCGACGAGCCGCGCCATCTCACCCGGGTGCGGCGTGATGATGATGTCGATGCCGTCGCGGCCGACGAGCCCGTCCGCGTCGCCCGCAAACGCGTTCAGCGCGTCGGCGTCCACGACGATCGGCACGCCGGCGCGTTCGACGAGCCCTTGCACGAATGCCTTGGTCGACTCTGATCGCCCGAGCCCCGGACCCACGGCGATCACGTCCGCGTCCGATTCGAGGACGCGATCGAGCGCTTCCCACGCGATCGTGCCCTCGTCCGTCTCGCTCATCGCCTCGGTCATGAACTCCATGCCGTGCGCGGCGACAGCAGCGACCGCCGACGCGGGTGTTGCGACGGTGACGAGCCCCGCGCCCGACCGGAGCGCCGCCATGGCCGCGAGCGCGGCCGCGCCGGTCTTGCCGCGCGAGCCCGCGACGACGAGCACGTGACCGTAGTCGCCCTTGTGCGAGTCCTGGCTTCGCGGCTCGATGAGCGGCCGCATCGACTCCTTGGTCAGGACCTCGACCCACGGGCCCTCGAGCCCGCGAATCACGGCCTGCGGAATGCCGATGTCCGCGATCACGAGCGAGCCGGCGAACGCTTCGGCCGGCGGCAGCACCAGCGGCAGCTTCGGCGCGCCCAGCGTGACCGTCACCGTCGCGTGCACGGCCGGGCCGGGCACGTCGGGGCCGTCCGCGAACAGGCCGCTCGGCAGATCGATCGACACGACGGGCCGCGCCGACGCGTTCAGATCCGCCACCACCGTCTCGACGAGCCCGGACAGCGGCGCGTTGAGGCCCGTCCCGAACAGCGCGTCGACGACGACGTCCGATCCGAGGACGTCCGTGCCGTGCAGCTCCCACGCGGCGGCGTCGGCAATCTCGACGATGTCCACGCCGAGATTGCGCAGCACGTCGAGGTTCGCGCGCGCGTCGCCCTTGACGTCCGTCGCCTGGCCGATGAGGTACACGCCGGCGTCGAGGTTGCGCTCGAGCAGCGTGCGCGCGACGACGAAGCCGTCGCCGCCGTTGTTGCCGCGCCCGCAGAGCACGGCGATGCGCATCGACGCGAGCGTCTCGAACGACGACTCCATCGCCGCGACGACCTGGCGGCCGGCATTTTCCATCAGCACGATCGACGGCAGGCCGATCTCCTCGATGGTGCGGCGATCGGCTTCGCGCATTTGTTCAGTCGTGAGCACGCGCATGCGGGCGAGGTCCTCCGCGGTCGAAACCGAGCGTATATCCTTGTGCTAGACTCGCGCAACTTCGTATGAACGCTGTCGTATTCGTCAACGGCACCATCACGGACGCCGATCGCGCCTCGGTCGCCGTCTTCGATCACGGGTTTCTCTTCGGCGAGGGCATCTACGAAACGCTGCGCACCTACGCGCGCGAGCCGTTCCTCTTCGATCGGCATCTCCGGCGGCTCCGGCATTCCGCGTCGCTCCTCGCGCTCGACGTGCCGTGGAGCGACGCCGATCTGCTCGCCGACGTGCGCAAGACGATGGCTGCCCAACCCCCCGCGTCCGACAGCGATGAGGCGTACATCCGCATTCTGGTGACGCGCGGCGTCGGCGATCTGAGCTACAACCCCGCCGCCTGTCCCCAGCCCTCACTCGTCATCATCGTCAAGCCGTTTCCCGGCCAGCCCGAGCGGACGTTCTCGCAGGGGATCAAGATCGCGCTGGTCAGCGTGCGCCGCAACCATCCGCAGGCGCTCAACCCGCAGATCAAGAGCAACAACCTCATCAACAACGCGCTCGCGATGCAGGAGGCGATCCGCCGCGGCGCCGAAGAAGCGCTGATGCTCAACCAGGCCGGCGAGCTCGCCGAGTGCGCGCAGTCGAACGTGTTCCTCGTGAAGGGCGGCGCGGTGCGCACGCCGCCGCTCGCGGCGGGGCTGCTGCCGGGCGTGACGCGGGAGTACGTGCTCGAGCTCGCCGCGAGCCTCGGGATCGACGCGCGCGAGGCGCGCCTGACGCCCGATGACGTCAAGGCCGCGGATGAAGTGTTTATTACGGGCACGACCCGCGAGGTGACGCCCGTGATCGCCGTCGACGATCACCGCGTCGGCGCGGGCACGCCGGGTCCGATCACGACGAAGCTCCTCGCGGAGTTCCGCGCGCGCGTCGCCGGCGGCATGAAAGTCAGACGCTAGATCTAGCTCTTCACTTCAGCGTAGGCCTCGATCGGCGGACACTCGCAGACCAGATTGCGATCGCCGAACGGGTTGTCGATCCGGGCCACGGGCGGCCAGTATTTGCGCGCCCGCAGCGCGGCCACCGGATAGACCGCCTGCTCGCGTGAGTACGGATGCGTCCACTCCGCCGCGAGATCTTCCGCCGTGTGCGGCGCCTGTTTGAGGACGTTGTCCTTCGCGTCCGCGCGGCCGTCGGCGACGGCCTGGATTTCCGCGCGGATGGCGATCATCGCGTCGCAGAATCGATCGAGCTCTTCCTTCGGCTCGCTCTCGGTGGGCTCGACCATGAGCGTGCCGGCCACCGGGAACGACACCGTCGGCGCGTGGAAGCCGTAGTCGACGAGCCGTTTTGCAACGTCCGTCTCGTCGATGCCACTCTTCGCCTTGAGCGGCCGCAGATCGAAGATCAGCTCGTGCGCGATCCGTCCGGTTTCGCCGGCGTAGAGCACCGGGTAGTGCGATTCGAGGCGCGCCTTGATGTAATTCGCGTTGAGCATCGCGAGACGCGTCGCCGCGGTCGCGCCCGGGCCGCCCAGCATCCGCACGTAGCCGTAGGAGATCAGCAGGATGCTCGGGCTGCCCCACGGCGCCGCGGACACCGCGGAAATTGCTTTCGCGCCGCCCGTGCGCACGACCGAGTGCCCCGGCAGGTACGGCGCGAGGTGCTCGGCCACGGCGATCGGTCCCATGCCCGGACCGCCGCCGCCGTGCGGAATCGCGAACGTCTTGTGCAGGTTCAGATGGCACACGTCCGCGCCAATCGCCGCCGGGCTCGTGAGCCCGACCTGCGCGTTCATGTTGGCGCCGTCCATGTAGACCTGGCCGCCGTGCTCGTGGACGATCGCGCAGATGTCCTTGATCTGCCGCTCGTAGACGCCGTGCGTGCTCGGATACGTGATCATCAGGCACGACAGCTCGTCGCGATGCGCGGCGGCTTTCGCGCGAAGGTCCGTCAGATCGACGTTGCCCTGGTTGTCGCACGCGACGACCACGACGCGCATGCCCGCCATCACCGCGCTCGCGGGGTTCGTGCCGTGCGCGGACTGCGGGATGAGCGCGACCGTACGCTGCGACTGCGATCGCGCGCGGTGATACGCCTGGATCACGAGCAGGCCCGCGAACTCGCCCTGCGCGCCGGAATTGGGCTGCAATGACACCGCCGGGAACCCGGTGATCGCGCCGAGCGCGTCCTCGAGCTCCGCGAACACCTGCTGGTAGCCCGCCGTCTGCTCCACCGGCGCGAACGGATGGATGCGCGAGAACTCGGGCCAGCTCACCGGCAGCATCTCGGCCGCGGCGTTGAGCTTCATCGTGCACGAGCCGAGCGGAATCATCGCGGTGTCGAGCCCGAGGTCCTTGCGCTCGAGCGATCGGATGTAGCGCATCATCTCGGTCTCGGAGTGATGCGCGTTGAACACCGGGTGCGCGAGGAACGCCGATCGCCGGCGGAGCGCGTCCGGCAGGCTCGTGCGCGTGGCCGGCGGAATGAGCCGCGGCGCCGACGCGCCCGTGCCGTCTTCGAACGCCGAGACGATGTCCGCGAGATCCGCCTCGCTGACCGTCTCGTCGAGCGACAGCTGCACCACGCCCTCGGCCGGATAGCGGAAGTTGATGCCGCGGGCCTCCGCCGCGCGGCGCACGGCCGTCGCGTCGGCCGCGCCACGCTCGAAGTACAGCGTGTCGAAGTACGCGCGGTTCGTCTGCTTCCAGCCGAGCGCGGACACCGCGGCCGCCAGCCGCACCGCCTGGTCGTGCACGCGCGCCGCGATGCCGCGAATCCCGTCCGGGCCGTGATAGACGGCGTAGAACGCCGCCATGTTGGCGAGGAGCGCCTGCGCCGTGCAGATGTTCGACGTCGCCTTCTCGCGGCGGATGTGCTGCTCGCGCGTCTGCAACGCCATGCGATACGCACGGCGGCCGCGCGCGTCGACCGACACGCCGATCAGCCGGCCCGGCATCTGCCGGACGAACTCTTCACGCGCGGCGAAGAACGCCGCGTGCGGGCCGCCGTAGCCGAGCGGCACGCCAAATCGCTGCGCGCTGCCGACGACGACGTCCGCGCCGGCGTCGCCGGGCGGCGTTACGAGCGCCATCGCGAGCAGGTCCGTCCCGACGGCCACACGAGCGCCGGCGGCGTGCGCGCGCGCGATGAGCGCGGACAAGTCGCGCACCTCGCCGCGGTCGTCGGGCGACTGCGCGTAGACCCCGAACACATCCGGGCCAATTTCAGCGCGATCGAGATCCTCGAAGCGCACCGCGAGGCCCAGCGGTGTCGCGCGCGTGAGGATCACCTCGCGCACTTGCGGAAACACCCGCTCGGATACCAGGAACGTCGTCGCTTCCGCGCCGCGATGGACGCGCAGGAGCAACGACATCGCCTCGGCCGCGGCCGTCGCTTCGTCGAGCAGCGACGCGTTGGCGACGTCCATCCCCGTCAAATCGCTCACCGTCGTCTGGAAATTGAGGAGCGATTCGAGGCGGCCTTGCGCGATCTCGGCCTGATATGGCGTGTACGGCGTGTACCAGCCCGGGTTCTCGAACACGTTGCGCTGGATCACGGGCGGCGTGACGGTGTCGTAGTAGCCGATCCCGATGTAGCTGCGCGCGACGCGATTCTTCGCGGCGATGGTGCGCAGCCGGCGCAGGTACTCGAATTCGCTCTCCGCGGGCGGCAGCGCCGGTGGCGCGCTCAGCCGGATGTCCGCCGGCACGATGTCGGCGACGAGCGCGTCCAGCGAGGGCGCTCCCACGGTCTTGAGCATGTCGGCGACGTCAGCGTCGCGCGGGCCGATGTGTCTGGATTGGAAAGAATCGTTCACGTGGCTCCCAGTTACTTCGCGATCTCGGTGTAGGCCTGCGCGTCGAGCAGCGCGTTCGCTTCGGCGGGCGCGCTCGGACGCATGCGGATCATCCAGGCTTCGTGCGGCTTCGCGTTGACCGACTCCGGATGGGCGGAGAGGTCGGCGTTGACGGCCACGACTTCACCGGAGACCGGCGAGAACAGCTCCGACACGGCTTTGACGGATTCAATCGTGCCGAAGACCTCGCCTTGTTTGACCTGGCGGCCCACCTCGGGCAGCTCGACGAACACGATGTCTCCCAGCTGGCGCTGCGCGAAGTCGGTGATGCCGACGGTGGCTTCCCCGCCCTGCAGCCGAATCCACTCGTGATCGCGCGTGTACTTCAAATCTGCTGGATACATGACCGCTCCTGGTTACGCCTTGGCGCGCTTGTAGAACGGCTCGGCCACGACTTCCGCGCGGGCGATGCGCCCGCGAATGTCGATGTCGAGCGGCGTGCCGAGCGCGCTCATCGCAACCGGCACCATGGCAAAGCCAATCGCCTTCTTCAAGTAGGGCGTCTGCGTGCCGCTGGTGACGACGCCCACCGCGCGGCCGTCGGCGACGACCTGATGGCCGTGACGCGCGATCGCGCGTTCCTTCATCTCGAACGGCACGAGCTTTCGCTCGAGCGCGCCGCCTTTCTGATCGCGCAGGCGATTCGCCCCGAGAAAATCCGTCTTCTTCCAGCCGACGATCCAGCCGAGCCCGGCTTCGAGCACGCTCGTCTGGTCGTCCATGTCGCTGCCGCACAAGCGCATGGCGGCCTCGAGGCGCAGCGTGTCGCGCGCGCCGAGACCGCACGCGATCAGCCCCTGGTCGCGTCCGGCCGCGAGCACGCTCGTCCACAGCTTCTCGGCCGACGCCGGCGGCACGAAGATCTCGAAGCCGTCTTCACCGGTATAGCCGGTGCGCGAGATGGTCGCGCGGATGCCCGCGACCTCTCCCGTCGCAAACCAGTAGTACTTGATAGCGGACAGATCGACGCCGGTGAGCGTCTGCAGAATCGCCTGGCTCGCCGGGCCCTGCAACGCGAGGAGCGCGTAGCGGGAACTGGAGTTGACGACCGAGACGTCGCCGCGGCCTTGCACCTTCGCGGCGATCCACTCGTGGTCTTTCATGATGTTGCCGGCGTTGACGACCAGGAGGTAGTGCTCGGGTCCCATGCGGTACACGAGCAGGTCGTCGACGAACGTGCCGGTGTCGGTCGTGAGCGCGGAGTACTGGATCTGACCAACGGCGAGCTTCGAGGCGTCGTTGCTCGTCACCCACTGCACGGCGTCCAGCGCGGCGGGGCCGGCGAGCTCGATCTCGCCCATGTGGCTGACGTCGAAGAGCCCGGCGCGCGTGCGCACGGCCAGGTGCTCGTCGCTGATGCCCGAGTACTCGACAGGCATGTCCCAGCCGCCGAATTCGACCATGCGCGCGCCGCTCGCGCGATGTGTGGCATTGAGCGGAGTCTTCTTGAGTTGTGCCGGCGAGCTCGACGACATGTGAGGTGGAGACTCGCCGCCGGACGAGCGCGACAGGACCGGCGAGCCGCCTAACAACGTACTATCCCGCTCGCAGAACGGTCAAGACCGGCGCCGCGCCAACAGGCCGACGCCGGGAGTCGCCGGCGCCAATTTCCGCCCAAACGACTCCCGGCGCCCCTTACGACCGGTGGCGCGGCCAGACGATCCGCACGATCACGAAGGCGAACGCCGCAATCCCGAGGGCCACGCCCGGCCCTACCGACCGTGCCTGGGCGTCCGGCACCATCGTCAGCACGACCGGCATGAGCGACGCGGCCACGACCAGGCTGATGACGATCTGCACGATTACGGCGACAGCGCGCATGTCTCCTCCTTGATCTTTGGACCTTCGCCGGGCGCTCAGAGCGAGTCGCCGCCGCGCAAACCCACGCAGCTCACCCACCACGAGAACGCGCCGATCGCGCGCAGGTCGTAGATGGTCGCGCACGAGGTCTTGCCGATGACGTCGTACCACGCGAGGCCCCGCATGCAGTCCTCGAACTCCTTGTAGCAGGCGATCGCTTCCTTGACGTACTCATCCCAGCACTCGCCCGGGCCGAATCGCGCATCGACGAGGCGCGGCGTCTGGAGCATCGCGCGCGCGGTGCGGACGACGGCGAGGGCTTCGTCTCGCTCGCCGACCACCGAAAGCAGGAACGCGCGCGTCAGCAGCAGCGTCTGGCCGGTCGGCGACGTGATGCCGAGATTGACGCGGCCGAGCAGCTCGACGCCGCGGCGGATCGCCGGCGAGCCACTCAAGAGGCGAACGACTGCCGCGCCCTGCTCCGGATGCGCCGGCGTCACGCGGATGCGGCCGTGCGGCGCGGTCACGAGCAGCCCGTTCTTGTCGACCGTGAGGCTGACCTTCTCTGCGCCGGCGGTCACCGTGGTCGTCAGCCGATCGGCCCGAAGCTCGCGACGCACGCTGACGCCGCGATCGCCAATTTCGATCGACACCGTCCCCGGCCGATCCTGTTGCACGCGGACTTCGAGCCCCGTGCCCGGATCTTTCACTCGTTGCACGATGCTCTTCGGCGCCGGCGTCCCTGCCATGGCAGGTGACGCACTCAGCAACGCGGCTGTGGCCGCGACCACCGCGAAATGCAATGACGTGTTGCGCATGTTCTCTGTCCTCCGTCTCGTCTCCGGCAAACCGGCCGTCGGCGACCTCGCGCGGGTTGGTGGCGACCTCGCCTCAGGAGGCGACGGTCGGAGGCACGAGCACGTCCGGCGCCGCAGAGAGCGCGGGCGTGCGAAAGGCCTGCCGGCCGCCGATGTCGTACTCCAGGTGCGATTGCAACGTGTGATAGCTGATGTCGAGCACGTCGCACGCGCGCCGCTTGTTGCCGTGGCACCGCTCGAGCACCAGCCGCGCGTAGCGGCTGCACCAGGCGCGCAGCGAGTCATCCGGGCTGATCTCCTCGCCGAGCAGCTCGCTGTAGTCCTTGGAGATCTCCGGCGGGAAGTCTCCGATCTCGATCGACGGCCCCGGCGCCAGCGCGACCGCACGCTCGATGACACGGCCGAGCTGCCGCACGTTGCCCGGCCAGTCGTATGCGACCAGCGCCTCGACGGCGCGAATCGAGATCGACACCGGGCGCGTGCGCCGATGCCGCATGACGAAGTGGTCGACGAGCAGCGGGATGTCGCCGCGGCGCACGCGCAGCGGCGGGACGTGCAGCTCGACGCCGCCGAGGCGGTAGTAGAGATCCGGCCGGAAGCGTCCGGCCTGGACGAGCGCGGCCAGGCTCCGATTGGTCGCCGCGACGACGCGGACGTCGACCTGCCGCGAGTGCTGACCGCCGACACGCTCGATGGACAGGTCCTGCAGCACGCGCAGGAGCTTGGCCTGCGCCATCGGCGACAAGTCCGCCACCTCGTCGAGAAACAGCGTGCCCTGGTCCGCCTGCTCGAACTTGCCGCGACGCCCCCGGACGCCCGTGGCCGTGCGCTCCTCGATGCCGAAGAGCTCGGCTTCGACCAGCGTTTCGACCAGCGCCGCGCAGTTGACCGCGACGAACGGGCCGCGCGCCCGGGCGCTGTACTCGTGGAGCTCGTGCGCCACGAGCTCCTTCCCCGCCCCGCTCTCCCCTTCGATCAGGACCGTGAAGTTCGTCTTCGCCACGCGTGCGACGCGCACACGAAGCTCCTGCATCACCGCGCTTCGTCCAACCAGCATGAGCGGCTCCTGACCTCGACAAGACCAACAGCGGTGCCAACGGAAAGACCCGGTGAAAATGCCCGCTCGATACGGACGCCTCACCGTGCCGGGGTATTCCGTTCCCGTGCGGGGAACGAACGGCTCCTAAACGTCCACCCAGGTGCGGGTGAGCGGTGCGTACCTGAGGACGCGGGTCCTGCCGGTCGCCCCGGCCAGCCTGACGGCGTACTGCGCGCCCATCGGCGAGCGGAGGAAGAGCGTGCCCGCCGTGCAACTGCCCAGCGCCGAAAAGCTGGCCAGGTTGCTCGCTCCGAAGCGCACCGGATCGGGCGACGGCGGCTCGCCGCCGGGGCCGCGAATACTCGCGTCGACGGCGATCTCGACGCCGGGGAACATTGCGTGCAGATCCTGCGGACCCTCGAGGCACGCGTCCGTGCCGCTGGCAATCTCGGCGCGCCGAATCCCGTTGCCGTTGCCATCCGCGCAGACCCGGAACGTCCAACGGCCGTTCTGCTGATCGAAGACGAGGCCGATCGATCGGGATTGCGACACGGCCTCGAGCCTCGCAAGACGGAACCGCGACGCCATCACGCTCGCGGCCTGGCTGGCTCGTCCCGCATCGATCGTCGCGCCTGTCGTCGGGACGGCAAACGCAACGAGCAGCGACGCGATCACGAGCACGATGACGAGCTCGGCCAGCGACGCGCCGGCTTCGCCGTCCGGCCGCCGGTGGTGCGGCGGCGCGGACGGTCGCGTGTGGCGCGTCATCGGTCGTTGAGCTTGATCGGCGCCACCGACACCAGCGGCTTGAGCTTGAGGAACGACTTCTCACCGATACCGCGGACGTTCATCAGATCCTCGATCTTCTTGAATCCGCCGTTCTTCTGGCGGTACTCGATGATGCGCGCGGCGGTCGCCGGGCCGATGCCGGGCAACGTCTCGAGCTCGGCGCTCGACGCGGTATTCAGATTGATTGGCGTGGACGGCCCGAGCTGAACGACGCGAGCGGGCGGCTTCTGCTGCTCCTGCGCGCGCGCGAGCGCGGCGGCGCCCATCACCATGGCGAACATCACGACGACTGACACGAAGCTTCGACGCATGACGGATCCTCCCGGCGGCGACCAGATGTCACCGCGCTGTCTGGTTGTGAGGATTCGAGCCAGCCGCCGCGCCCCTGGGCGAGGTCGGCTTCAGAGGCGGCAGCAGCCGGCCGAATCCCGCGCGTCCTAGAGGCAAACGCGCGGCCAGCGCGGACGCGAGGTCGAGGCGTCCACGGAAATCGCTGAGCCGATGGGGGTTGATGGAAACGCCGCGCGCGGCGTGGCGGGTGCCGGTGGTCAGCGACCCTGCGAAACGACGCCTGGAGTTGACGATTGGAACCACGCCACGGTGCGTCGCAATCCCTCGTCGAACGGCACGCTCGGCTCGAAGCCGAGCATCTGGCGGGCCTTGAAGATGTCCGCTTGTGAATCTTTCACGTCGCCCTCACGCGTGGGACCGAACTCGGGCTGCGTGTTGTTACCAGTAATCACCTGGAGCGCGCGGATCAACTCGAGCAACGACACGCGTCCGCCGGCCGCGACGTTGATGACTTCGCCCGCGACGTTCGGCGCGTCGCAGCAGCGCAGCACGCCGCTCACGACGTCCGCGACGTAGGTGAAGTCGCGCGTCTGCCGGCCGTCGCCCCAAATCTTCGGCGTCTTGCCGGACGTCATCGCGTCGATGAAGAGCGAAATCACGCCCGAGTACGGCGAGCCGGGATCCTGTCGCGGCCCGAACACGTTGAAGTACCGGGTCGTCACCGTCTCGAGCCCGTAGAGCTTCGTGAAGAGCTGGCAGTACTGCTCGCCGATCTGCTTCTGGAGCGCGTAGGGCGAGAGCGGATTCGGCCGCATGTCCTCGCGCTTGGGCAACACCGCGGTGTCGCCGTAGACCGACGAGGAGCCGGCGAAGACGAGGCGCTTGACCTTCGCGTCGCGCGCGGCCAGGAGCATCTGCAGCGTGCCGTCGACGTTGGCCTTGTGCGACGTGGCCGGGTCTTTCACCGAGCGCGGCACGGACGGAATCGCGGCCTGGTGCAGCACGAAGTCGCACCCGGCAACGGCGCGCCGGGCGACGTCGGGATCCGACACGTCGCCGTCAATCACCTCGGCCTTGCCGGCCGGCGGCAGGTTCTGGCGCTTGCCCGTGGAAAAGTTGTCGGCGATGCGAACCGTCTGGCCTCGCCGCAGCAGTTCCTCGACGAGATGCGATCCGATGAATCCGGCTCCGCCGGTCACGAGATAGGTAGCCACGAGCGCGCGTGTCCTCCGCTAGATCTCTCGGAACTTCAGACTTCGAACTTCAAACTTCGAACTTCCGTAAGGTTCCGCCGCAGCCAGCAATAAGCCGAATCCTGTTCCCTTCGACTCCCCTTCGACTCGCGGCTTGCGCCACTCGCTCAGGGTCGCTCAGGGCGACAACCATTCCTCTCGGCCCGGCATTGCTGACGGGCTCCAGCGGCCTACCCGGAGGCTTCGGACGGGCCGTCCTAGAACGCCTCCCTATTTGGCCTTGCTCCGTGCGGGGTTTTGCCTGCCATCGACCTCACGGCCGATGCGGTGCGCTCTTACCGCACCTTTTCACCCTTACCTCTCGACTCGCCTCTCCGAGGCTCGCTCAAGGCAGGCCGTGTCATCTCACACGACAACGGGCTTGCCCTGAGCGAGCCCCGAAGGGGCGAGTCGAAGGGCGGTATGTTTTCTGTGCCACTGTCCTTCGGGTTGCCCCGACCGGGAGTTACCCGGCGCACTGCCCTACGGAGTTCGGACTTTCCTCGGCGCGTTGCACTTGCGTACACCGCGACGCGGTCATCTCGCCGGCTGCGGCGGAATCTCCGATCGTGACACGGAAGCCCGCGCCGTGTCCATTCCGCTAGCAGCGCAGACAGGCGGAACCTGCGGAACCGGTCGAACCCGTAGAACCGGTCGAACCCGCGCTTATCCGTCCGTTTCTTGCTTGATGTTGTATTGCTCGAGTTTCTTGTAGAGATTGCTCCGCGGCGTGTCGATGACGTCCGCCGTCTTCGAAATATTCCAGCCGAACTCGCGCAGCTTCTCGACGAGAAACGCGCGCTCGGACCACTCCTTGAAATCCCGCAGCGTCGCGGGTTTGCCGGCGGGCAGCGCCGCGTCGGTTGCGGCTGACGCCGCGGCGCGCGCGGCCTCCGCCCGCACCACCTGCTGCACATCGTCCGCCTCGATGGTATCGCGCTCGGTCATGATCAGCAGCCGCTCCACCGCATTGCGCAGCTCGCGGATGTTGCCGCGCCAGCGCGCGCGGCGCAGCGCGTCGATCGCGCTCGGCGAAAACCGCGCGGGGCGGCGGTTGTTCTCGCGGCTGAACTGGCTGACGAATGTCTGCACGAGCGCCGGGATGTCTTCCATGCGCTCGCGCAGCGGCGGGACGGCGATCGGAATGACGCTCAACCGGAAGTACAAATCCTCGCGGAAGCGGCCCTCGGCGATCTCGTCTTCGAGATCCTTGTTCGTCGCCGCGATAACCCGCACGTCCACCTTGATCGTCTTCGCCGATCCGAGACGCTCGACTTCGCCCTCCTGCAGAACGCGCAGCACTTTGGCCTGCGTCTTGGGGCTCATGTCGCCGACCTCGTCCAGGAAGATCGTCCCGCGGTCGGCCTGCTCGAACTTACCGGTCTGCTTCTCGGTGGCGCCGGTGAACGCGCCGCGCTCGTGACCGAAGAGCTCGGACTCGATCAGCTCCTCGGGAATCGCCGCGCAGTTGACCTGCACGAAGCGTTCTTTCGATCGCAGGCTCGCCTTGTGAATGGCGCGCGCGATGAGCTCCTTGCCGACGCCGCTCTCACCGAGGATGAGCACCGTGGCGTTGGTCGGCGCGGCCCGTCGCACCTGCTCCATGATCTGCTTGAGCGGCGCGCTCTCGCCCACCATCTGCTGGCGCGTCTCGAGCGCCGAACGCAGCGTGCGGTTCTCGCGGCGCAGCGATCCAAGCTCCACGCCCTCGCGCACGGCGTCGAGCACGTACTCCTTCGACAGCGGCTTCTCGACGAACCGGAACGCGCCGAGCCGGCCGGCTTCGAGCGCCGTCGACGCCGTGCCGTGCGCGGACACGATCACGACTGGCAGCGTCTCATTCGTCCCGCGCAGACGGCTGAGCACCTCGAGGCCGTCGAGCCCGGGCATCTTGATGTCGAGAAACACGAGGTCGGGTGAATCGCGCTCGGCTATCGCGAGTCCTTCCGGGCCGGATCCGGCCAGGAGCACTTCGTAACCCTCGTACTCGAGAATCATCCGCATCGTGTCGCGGATGGCCGGCTCGTCGTCGACGACGAGGATCCGGGGCTTCATGATTGTGGCGGGTCAATCGTGATCGAGTAGATCGCGCGCTCCTTGAGCGACGGGTCGTAGACGAGCACGGCGACAGCGGCTCCGGGCCGCAGCGACGCCAGGACCGCGCGGAACTCGGCCTCGGACGTCACACGTTGGCGGTTGACTTCGAGCAGGACCTGCCCGCGGTGGATGGGGGCGATGCGCGCCGGCCCGGCCGGATCGACATCGACGATGACGACCCCGGACAGCGTGTCGGGCACGGCAAGACGACGGGCGTCGGCGACCTCGCGATCGCGGACGGAGAAGCCGAGCATCGCGCCATCCCGGCTCGCCGGCTCGACGTTGGCGTTGACCGGACCGCGCGGCTGCAGCGCCGGCAGCAGCGGACGCTCTTCGAGCTTGACCTGCAGCGGCCGCACTTCGCCGTCGCGCCACACGTCGAGCGAGGCCATCGCGCCGGGCTCGCGGGCGGAGATGTATCGAATCAGCTCGTCATCGGATTGAATGGCGTGGCCGTCAGCCGCCACGATCACGTCGTAGGTTCGCAGGCCGGCGCGCTCGGCCGGCGTGTCGGCCGAGACGTATTCGACGAGCGCTCCGTGCGCCGGCTCGATCTTGAGCGCGCGCTGCAGCACCGACGTCAGGTTCGTCAGCCCGATCCCGATGTAGCCGCGCGACACGCGGCCGCGCTCGCGCAGCTGCGGCAGCACGGCAATCACTTGATCAATCGGCACGGCAAAACCGATATTCGCAGCCTGCGCGCTGATGGCCGTCGTGATGCCGACGACCTGACCGCGCGCGTTGATCAGCGGTCCGCCGCTGTTGCCGAACGTGATCGCCGCGTCGGTTTGAATCAGCGAGTCCAGGCTCGGGTCGAACACTTTCCGTCCGAGGAAGCTGACGACACCCACAGTCACGGAGTGGTCGTAGCCGAGCGGGTTGCCGATCGCGCACACCCACTCGCCGACGCGCAGCGACTCGGACTTGCCGAGAGGCGCCACCATCAGCGGATCGCGCGCCGGAATCTGCAGCAGCGCAACGTCGATCGCCGGATCGACGCCGACGACCTGCGCGCGGTACATGCGGCCGTCACGGAGCTTGACCGTCAGCCGGTCCGCGCCGTCGATGACGTGGAAATTGGTGAGGATCAACCCGGCCGGATCGATGATGAACCCGCTGCCCGACCCTTCCCGCGCGCCGCCTTCGTCCTGCCACCGGCGCGGGATCACCAGGCGCGACCGGTCCTCGCTGCCTCGGGCCGCGGCGTCCACGTTCACGACCGCGCCGTTGAGATTGTTGGCCACGGCCGCGAAGTCCGCCTGCCCGCTCGGCAGCGCCGGCGCCGGCGCCGCCGGTTCGGCCATGACGGTGAGCGAGGCCTTCTGCGTGGGCTCCGGCCGCAACGGATAGGGCGTCGATCCGTCGCGCGAGTGCGACCCGGCCGCCACGAGTCCCAGGAGGAAGCAGACGAGGCCGGTCAGAGCCGCGAGGAACAGTGCCGCACGCTTCATTCGTCGCCCGAAGATTTCATTATAAGGGCCAGAAACCCGGCCTCATCGAGCACGGGCACTTTCAGCGCCTGCGCCTTGTCGAGTTTGCTGCTCCCGGGGTCCGAGCCTGCGACCAGCCAGGTAGTGTTTCGGCTGACGGACCCGGCCACTTTGCCCCCGTGCGCCACGATGCGCTCCCCCGCCTGCTCGCGGCTCATCGACTCCAGCGTGCCCGTGAGCACGAACGTCTGCCCCTGTAGAGACGTCGATCTGGTCCCGCTGGCCGTGGGCGCGTCTTCCATGCGCACGCCGGCGTCGGCCAGGCGATTGAGCAGGTCCGCGTTGGGCAGCGCGTCGAGGAAAGTGCGCACCGACCGCGCCACGACCGGCCCGATGTCCGGCACGGCTTCGAGGGCATCGACCGATGCCGCCCGTAACGCCGGAATCGAGTGGAACGCCTCGGCGAGCGCCCGGGCGCCGCCCTCGCCCACGTGTCGGATGCCGATGCCGTGCAGCAGCCGCCAGATTTCCGCCTGACGGCTCTTGTCGATCTCGGCCACGAGATTGGCGGCCGACTTCTTGCCCATGCGATCGAGCGCGGCGAGTTTGTCGGCCTTGAGCTCATACAGATCGGCGAAGTCGTGCACGAGGCCCGTCGTGACGAGCTGATCGACGAGCGACTCGCCGAGGCCTTCGATGTTCATCGCGTGGCGCGACGCGAAGTGCAGCAGGCCGCGCCGGATGCGCGCCGGGCACGACGCGTTCTCGCATCGCCACACGACCTCCTCTTCGGGCTTCACGAGCCGGCTCTGGCAGAACGGGCACAGCTCGGGCATCTTCCACGGCTTCGTGCCGTCAGGCCGCTCGCTCACGATCGGCTTGACGACTTTCGGGATGATGTCGCCGCCTTTTTCGATGAGCACCAGGTCGCCGTCGCGGATGTCCTTGCGCGCGACTTCCTGCTCGTTGTGCAGCGTCGCCATCGAGATCGTCGTGCCGCTCAGCTTCACGGGCTCGAGCACGGCAAACGGCGTCACCGCGCCGGTCCGGCCGACGTTGACGTCGATGCGAATGAGCCGGGTCGTGGCCTGCTCGGCGGGAAACTTGAACGCGACCGCCCACCGCGGAAACTTCGCCGTCGTGCCGAGCTCGTCGCGCAGCGTCAGGTCGTCCAGCTTGATCACGACGCCGTCTGTTTCGAACTGCAGCTGCCGCCGCGCCTCGCGCCATTCGTGCGTGTAGGCGATCACCGCGTCGATGCCGTCGCACTTCTTCCAGTGCGGCTCGACGGGACAGCCCCAGCTCGCGAGGAGCTGCAGCGACTCGGCGTGCGTCGCCGCCGGGCCACGCGCGCCGCCGGGCATGACGATCTGATACGTGAACGCGCGCAAGCCGCGCCTGGCGACGGCGGCCGAATCGAGCGTGCGGACCGCACCGGCGGCGGAGTTCCGCGGATTGGCGAACACGGGCTCGCCCGCGGCGGCCCGCTCGTCGTTGATGCGCTCGAAATCCGCGCGCGGCAGATACACCTCGCCGCGCACCTCGACGAGATCGGGCACCGCGCCGCGCAGCTTCAATGGCACCGCGCGGATCACGCGGATGTTCGGCGTGACGTCCTCGCCCTGGACGCCGTCGCCGCGCGTGACGCCGCGCACGAGCCGGCCCTTCTCGTAGGTGAGCGCGATGCTCAGGCCGTCGATCTTGAGCTCCGCCACGTAGGGCAGCACCGTGTCTTCCGGCCGCTCGAGCCCGCGGCAGATGCGCGCGTGGAACTCGCGCAGCTCGTCTTCGCTATAGGCGTTGTCGAGGCTCAGCATCGGCGCCGCGTGGCGCACGGTCTCGAAGCCTTCCGCCGGCCGCCCGCCCACGCGCTGGGTCGGGGAATCGGGGTCCTGCAGTTCCGGATGCGCGTGCTCGAGCCCCTTGAGCTCGTTCATCAGCGCGTCGAACTCGGCGTCGGAGATCTCCGGATCGTCGTGGACGTAGTACCGCTCTTCGTGGTGGCGGATCAGGGCACGGAGCTCGTCAACCCGTTTGGCAGGTGTCATCGGCGATCGAGGATCGTCGATGATTTTACCGGTCCCGGCCGAGGACGTAATCGATCAGGGCCAGGAGCCGGTCGCGCTCGAGCGAGGGGGGAAACGCCTCGGAGAGATGGGTCCGGGCCGTCTCGCCGTAGCTGATGGCTCGGGCGAAGGCCTCGTTGACGGCGCCATGCGTGGCCAGGCCTTCCGTAATCACGTGCCAGGCCTCGGGCGTCACGGTGCGGCTGGTGACGACATTCTGCACGAGCGCGTGCATGTCCTCGCTGGCCCGCTGGAGCAGCAGGATGATCGGCAGCGTGAGCTTGCCTTCGCGCAAGTCCCCGCCGATCGGCTTGCCCAGCGCCGCCGCGTCCGCCGTGTAATCCAGCACATCGTCGACCATCTGGAACGCGATGCCGAGGTTGAAGCCGTACTCGCGCAGGGCGACGCGCTGCTCGGGCGTGCAGTTGCCCAGGAGCCCGCCGATTTCCGCGCAGCCCGCGAAAAGATGCGCGGTCTTGCGGCGGATGATCTCGAAGTGCTCGTCTTCCGTCAGGTTGACGTCGCCCGTCTTGGTGAGCTGGTAGAGCTCGCCCTCGATCATCTTGAGCGTGCAGTCGCAGAGCAGGCGCACGATGTCGAGCGTGTCCTGCGTGAGCGCCATCGCCATCGAGCGGATGTAGAGGTAGTCGCCGAGGAGGACGGTGACGTCGCTCCCCCACCGCGAGTGTGCGGCCAGCCGGCCGCGGCGCGTTTCGGCGCCGTCGATGATGTCGTCGTGGACGAGCGTCGCCGTGTGGATGAACTCGACGACGGCCGCGTTGAGCACGTCGCGGTCGCCGGTGTAGCCGCACAGGCGCGCGGCCAGCAGCAGCACCGCGGGGCGCACGCGCTTGCCGCCGCTCATCTGGATGTACTTGCCCATCTGTGGAATCACGTCGACGCGTGACTCGAGATGGCGCGCGAACTCGCGCTCGACGCGCGTCAACTGGTCGCGGACAGGTTCCAGAATCTGCGAAAGATCCGGGACTGACGCAGTGCGCACATTCACGGGGATCGGTCTCGCCTGAGGGCTCACCGTTGACAAAACCTGCGGGAATCAGACCACAGACTCGCCGGGGTGTCAACGCAACGCAACGTTTTGCAGTGCAAAGTAATTCGATCGCTCACGCGGGCGATCCGGCAAATGTCCGGAAGTTGCTGACGATCTGATCGGCCATCGCCTCGGCCGGCGTGGCGGTGATCTCGGCGAGCGTCGCGAGCGTTTGCACCACCCACGCGGGCTCGTTCCGCTTCCCGCGATGCGGCACGGGCGCGAGGAACGGCGCGTCGGTCTCGACGAGCAGACGATCGCGCGGGACGTACTTCACGACGTCACGAAGGCTCGTGGCCTTCGGAAATGTGAGAATCCCGGCCACCGAGATGAAAAACCCGAGGTCGAGGGCCAGCCGCGCGTCCTCGGCCGTGCCGCTGAAACAGTGCATCACGCCGCGGAGGCGACCGGCGCCGGCCTCGCGCAGGACCGCCACCGTGTCGTCGGTCGCTTCGCGCGTGTGGATGATCACGGGCTTGTCGAGTGCCAGAGCGACGCCCACCTGCGCCGCGAACACCTCGCGCTGGACGTCCTTCGGCGAGAAGTCGTAGTGGTAGTCGAGCCCGATCTCCCCCACCGCCACGGCGGCGTGTGCGCGGACGGCGCGCTCGGTGACCGCGGCGGCGTCGGCGGCGCGGCCGGCGTAAGCGCCCGACCGATGCGGATGGATGGCGGCGCCGAAGACCACGGCGGGCCACACGGCCGACACCCGCCGTGCCCGCTCGAGCTCGACATCTTCGTCGGCGGAAAGGATGCAGAGCACGCGCTCGACACCCGCGGCTTGCGCGCGCTCGGCGACCTGGTCGAGATCCGCGACGAACGCCTCGTCGGCCAGATGGCAGTGCGAGTCGACGATCGCCACGCCTACCTGATGCGGGTGCCCGGCGCCGGCGGCTGGTCGAACGCGACGAGCATCGGCTTGCCGCCGTCGGGGCTCGCGGCGAGCACCATGCCGTTCGACTCGACGCCCATCAACTTCGCGGGCTTGAGGTTGGCGACGATTGCGACGTGGCGGCCGACGAGCGCGTCGGCTTCGTACGCTTCGGCGATACCGGCGACGATCGTGCGCTTCTCGACGCCGAGATCGATCTCCATCTTCATCAGCTTCTTCGAGTTCGGCACGCGCTCGGCCGCGAGCACGCGCGCGACGCGCAGATCGATCTTCATGAAGTCGTCGATCGTCAGGCGCGCGTCGAGCGGCCACGGTGAGGCGGCGGCGCCATCGGCGGCTGGCGCGGGAGCGGGGGCGGACGCCGGCGGCGTCGCGGGCACGGTCGGATTCGGTTGATCGGTCACACGGCTCTCCTTGGTCGAAATGATGGCGGCGTCGGCCGGCGCGGCCTCGAGCCGCGGCCAGAGCAGACTGCCCTGCTGAACGGTGCGCGCGCCTTCGGCCTGCCACTCAGCGTGGCGGTCGAGACGCAGCGTACGGACGTCGTGGTCCACGCCAAGCCGCCGCAGGATCTCCTCGCTCGACGCCGGCATGAAGGGCGCGAGCAGCACGGCGGCGATCCGCAGCGCCTCGCTCGCGTCCCAGAGCACCGCGTCGAGCGCGCGGTCGTCGCCGGCCTTGGCCAGCTTCCACGGCTCGCGGGTCGCGATGAGCTGGTTCGCCTGGTCCACGCAAGACATCACGGTCGCGGCGCCGCGCGAGAGCTCGTACTTCTCCATCGCGTCGGCATAGCTCTGCCGCGCGTCGCGGACCCCCCCGAGCGACTCGGCCGCGACACCCGGGCCCTTCAGCACGCCCCCGCGATACCGGTGCGCCATCGACGTCACGCGGTTGACGAGGTTGCCGAGGTTGTTGGCGAGATCGGCGTTGTACGACTTCTCGAACAGCTCCCACGAGAAGTCGCCGTCCTGACCGAACGCGATCTCGCGCGTCAGATACCAGCGCAGCGGATCGGGGCCCAGCCGCTCCGCCGCTTCGAACGGATCGACAACGGTGCCGAGCGACTTGCTCATCTTCTCGCCCTTGAACAACACCCAGCCGTGCCCGAACACCTGCCGCGGCGGCTCGACTCCCGCGCTCATCAACATCGCGGGCCACACCACGCAATGGAACCGTGTGATGTCCTTGCCGACGATGTGGAGGTCGGCAGGCCACCACGTGTCGAACTGCGCCTTGTCGCAGCCGTAGCCGACGGCCGCGGCGTAGTTGATGAGCGCGTCGTACCAGACGTACACGACGCTCGTCGGATCGAACGGCAGCGGAATGCCCCACGACTGGCCGGCACGGCTGACGGAGATGTCCTCGAGGCCGGCTTCGAGCAGCCGCAGCATCTCGTTGCGCCGCGATTCCGGCTCGAGGAACGACGGGTGCGCCGCGTAGTGCGCGAGCACGCGGTCGCGATACGCAGAGAGACGGAAAAAGTAGTTCTTCTCTTTGATCCAGTCGGGCTTCGTCTTGTGGATCAGGCACAGCCCGTCCGGCGTGAGGTCCTTTTCCTGCTTGAAGGCCTCGCACGACACGCAGTACCAGCCCTCGTATTCGCCGGCGTAGATGTCGCCGGCCTCGTACGACCGCTGAATCAGGTGCTCGACCGCGACCTTGTGCCGGCGCTCGGTGGTGCGAATGAAGTCGTCGAACGAGATGTTCAGACGCGACCACACGGCCCGGAATTCGTCCGCCATCCGGTCGCAGTACGCCAGCGGCGACAGCCCGAGCTCCGTTGCCTTACGAAACACGTTCTGCGAGTGCTCGTCGTTGCCCATGACGAACCGCACGTCGAACCCCGCAAGGCGCTTGTAGCGCGCGATGACGTCGGCGGCGATCTTCTCGTACGCCGTGCCCAGGTGCGGGCGGCTGTTCACGTAGTCGATGGCGGTCGTCAGGTAGAAGCGGGACATGGCGAAACCATCATTCTATCGGGAAGGGAGAAGTCCCGGGGAATACCCGAGGTCCGGGGCACAGAGCTAAGAAGTCCAGGAGCTAAGAGCTAAGAAGTCCGGGGCGAGAACTGAGAAGTCCAGGCCGTCAAGAAATACGAGGTCCGGCGCAGAAGTCCCAGGGACTTCTCAACGCTCCTGGACTTCTCAACGCTCCTGGACTTCTCAACGCACCCGGACTTCTCAGTCCACCGGACCTCTCAGTTCTCCTCCGACCTCTTAGTTCCCCCCGGACTTCTCAATTCTCCGAAAGTACTCCGCCATCGCCTCGCCCTGGACTTCCTTCACGGGGCGGCCGGTGGCGTTGGCGACTCGGAGGCAATCGTCGAACTCGGCTGCGGCGTTCAGGATTTCACCGCGGCGGCCCGAGACCTTGATGCGGACCGAGCCGCCTTCGACCGCGACGTCCACCCACCGACGCTCCAGCGTCTCGCGCCACATCCGCTCGAACCGCACGCCGATCGTCGTCGTCTCGCGGAAGAGCACGTCGCAGAGCGTCTCGCGCAAGCCCACCGGCGCGAGCACCGTGACGAGCGTGCCGGGCCGGCCCTTCTTCATCTGCACGGCCGTGAGAAAGACGTCGAGCGCGCCCGCGGTCAGCAGGTGCTCGCTCACGGGACCGAAGAGCTGCGGGCTCATGTCGTCGATCTCGCACTCGATCTTGACCACGGCCTGGCCGTCCGACGAGGTCACGTCGACGTCCACGCGCTCGCCAATCACGACGCGCAGCACATTTGGCGTCCGCGCAAAGTCGCGCGTCCCCGCGCCGTAGCCGATGGCCCGCACGGAGATCGGCGGCATGGGTCCGTACGCACGCGCGTAGTCCGAGACGATCAGCGCGCCCGTCGGGGTCACAAGCTCTGCCTGGACCTCCGATCCGTACATCGGCACCCCGGCGAGCAGCCGCGCGGTCGCGGGCGCGGGCACCGGGAACCGTCCGTGCGCGATCTCGACCGTGCCGCTGCCGACGTTGAGCGGCGACGAGACGATGTCGGTGATGCCGAACCATTCGAGCGCGAAGACCGCGCCGACGATGTCGATGATCGAGTCGACGGCGCCCACCTCGTGCAGGTGGACTTCGGACACCGGCATCTGATGAATCGCCGCCTCGGCCTCGGCGAGCCGGCGAAAGAGCCCGACGGCCCGCGCTTTGCCCGCGTCCGACAGCGCGGAATGGCCGATGAGATGCGCGATTTCGTCGAGCGATCGATGTCCGTGCGAGTGCTCGTGATGATGCGAGTGCGTGTGCCCGTGTTCGTGCGCGTGGGCCACCTCGACGACCTGCACGTGCGTTGCGGACACGCCGGCGCGCAGCACTTTGCTCACGCGCAGCTCGTGCCCCACCCCGAGGCTGCCGAGCGCCTCGCGCAGCTTGTCGACCGGCAGCCCGGCGTCGATGAGCGCGCCGAGCACCATGTCGCCCGCGGCGCCGGAGAAACAATCGAAGTAGAGCACGCTCGCCATCAGAGTCCCTTCGGTCCGAGCATCGAACAGTACTGCGTGTCCGCGAGAATCAGGTGATCGACGACGCACACGCCGACGATGTCGCCGGCGGCCACCAGCCGCGCCGTCACGTCCGCATCGTCGCGGCTCGGCGTGGCGTCGCCCGACGGGTGATTGTGAAACGCGACCAGATGCGTCGCGCCGGCGCGCACCGCTTCACGAAACACGTCGCGCGGATGCGCGAGGCTGCCGTCGACGGCGCCCGTCGAAATCAGCTGCGTGCGGATCA
>DATEGZ010000117.1:0-24248 GCA_035279905.1 Vicinamibacterales bacterium | reverse complement strand
CGGCGGCAGGCGTTGCGCGGCGCCGGCGCGCGGTGACCGGGAGGCTCGCATGAACGACTACGCCGTCGTGCTCAACGCGGGGTCGTCCAGCCTCAAGTTCTGCGTGTACCACAAGCCGGCCGGGAGCGCGTGGCGGCTCGAAGCCCGCGGGCAGATCGAGGGCATTGGCACCGCGCCGAAGTTCTCGGCGAAAGACGGATCGGGTCAACGCCTGGCCGGCGCGCCGATCGCGTTGCAGGCCGTGCGCGACGGATCGTCGGCGCTCGATGCGCTCGCCGGGTGGCTGCAAGCCACCTTCAAGAACGCGCGTCTTCTCGGTGTCGGGCACCGCGTCGTGCACGGGGGCCCGCGGTTTCACGGGCCGACGATCGTGACGCCCGAGGTGCTGGCCGAGCTCCGGAAGCTGGTGCCCCTGGCGCCGCTGCATCAGCCGCACAACCTCGCGGCGATCGACGCCGTCACGAAGCGGCTGCCCGGCGTGCCGCAAGTGGCATGCTTCGACACGAGTTTTCACCGCGGCCAGCCGGCGGTCGCCGAGCTGGTGCCGCTGCCGAAGAAGATCCGCGACGAGGGCGTGCAGCGCTACGGATTCCACGGCCTGTCGTACGAGTACATCGCGTCGGTGCTGCCCGCGGCCGCGCCGGCCATCGCGCAGGGCCGCGTGGTCGTCGCGCACCTCGGCAGCGGCGCGAGCCTGTGCGCGATGCGCGACCGCAAGAGCGTCGACAGCACGCTCGGCTTCACGGCGCTCGACGGCCTCTGCATGGGCACGCGGCCCGGCGCGCTCGATCCGGGCATCGTCCTCTACTTGTTTCAAACGCTCGGACTCTCCGCGAAGGACGTGGAGACGATGCTCTACAAGCAGTCGGGGCTGATCGGGATTTCCGGGATCAGCAACGACATGCGCGACCTGGTCGACAACCCCGAGCCGGCCGCGCGCCTCGCCGTGGACTTCTTCGTCTACCGCGTGGCGAGGGAAATCGGCGGGCTGGCCGCCGTGCTCGGCGGCGTCGACGGGCTGGTGTTCACGGCCGGCATCGGCGAGAACGCGCCGGAGATCCGCCGCCGGATCGTCGAGGCATCGGCGTGGCTCGGCATCGAGCTCGATCCGGACGCGAACCGCGCGAACGGCCCGCAGATTTCGCGCGCCGGCAGCCGCGTGTCGGCATGGGTGATTCCGACCAACGAAGAATTGATCATCGCCCGGCACACCGGCGTGCTGCTGGGACTGGTGGAGGCCCGCTCGTAGGCGAGGCGTCGAGGAGTCGATATGGCGTGGAAAGGCTTTCAGTCCGGTCTCTGGCAGAAGGAAATCAACGTCCGGGACTTCATCCAGCAGAACTACACGCCGTACGACGGCGATGAGTCCTTTCTCGCGGGGGCGACGGCGCGCACGACGGCGATCTGGGACAAGCTGCAAAAGCTGTTCGTCGAGGAGCGCAAGAAGGGCGTGCTCGACGTGTCGCCGATTCCGAGCTCGATCACGGCGCACGCGCCCGGCTACATCGACAAGGACCGGGAGATCATCGTCGGCCTGCAGACCGAGGCGCCGCTCAAGCGCGCGATCATGCCGAACGGCGGCTTTCGCATGATCGTCGGCGCGCTCAAGACCTACGGCTACCAGCCCGACCCGCACGTCGTCGAGACGTTCACGAAGTACCGCAAGACGCACAACGACGGCGTGTTCGACGCCTACACCGCGGACATCCGGCGCTGCCGCAGCTCGCACGTCCTCACCGGGCTGCCGGACGCGTACGGCCGCGGCCGCATCATCGGCGACTACCGCCGGGTCGCGCTCTACGGCGTGGCGCGGCTGATCGAGCGCAAGCAGCAGGAGAAGAACGATCTCGACGTGATGCAGTCAACCGACGACATCATTCGGGACCGCGAGGAGCTGGCCGAGCAGATTCGCGCGCTCAAGGAGCTCCAGCAGATGGCGAAGGCCTACGGCTTCGACATCTCGGGGCCGGCGCGGAACGCGACCGAGGCCGTGCAGTGGCTGTATTTCGGCTACCTGGCCGGCGTCAAGGAGCAGAACGGCGCGGCGATGTCGCTCGGGCGGACGACGACGTTCCTCGACATCTACTTCGAGCGCGATTTGAAATCCGGCGCGCTGACCGAGGAGCGGGCGCAGGAAATCATCGACGACTTCGTCATCAAGCTGCGCATCGTGCGCTTCCTGCGCACGCCCGAGTACGACGACCTGTTCGCGGGCGATCCCACGTGGGTGACCGAGTCGATCGGCGGCATGGGCGACGACGGCCGGTCGCTCGTGACGAAGTCGAGCTTCCGCATCCTGCAGACGCTCTACAACCTCGGCCCCGCGCCCGAGCCGAATCTCACGATTTGGTACTCGCCGCGCATGCCCGACGCGTTCCGCAAGTTCTCGTCGAAGGTCGCGATCGACACGAGCTCGCTCCAGTTCGAGAGCGACGAGATCATGCGCCGCACGTGGGGCGACGACGGCGCCATCGCGTGCTGCGTGTCGCCGATGCTCGTGGGCAAGCAGATGCAGTTCTTCGGCGCCCGCGCCAATCTGGCCAAGTGCCTCCTCTACGCGATCAACGGCGGCCGCGACGAGATCAGCGGCGAGCAGATCGGGCCGGCCTTCGCGCCCGTCAAGGGGGACGTGCTCGAGTTCGACGACGTCGTCGACAAGTTCGAGAAGATGATGGACTGGCTCGCCGGCGTGTACGTCAACGCCATGAACGTCATCCACTACATGCACGACAAATACGCGTACGAGCGCATCGAGATGGCGCTGCACGACTACGCGCCGCTGCGCACGATGGCGTTCGGCATGGCCGGCATGTCGGTCGTCGCCGACAGCCTGTCGGCCATCAAGCACGCGAAGGTCCGCGTGATCCGCAACGACACCGGGCTCGTGACCGACTACAAGACGGAAGGCGAGTATCCGGTGTTCGGCAACAACGACAACCGCGTGGACCACATCGCGGTGTGGCTGGTCTCCACGTTCATGCACAAGCTGCGGAAATACCCGACGTACCGCAACGCCGTGCACACACAGTCGGTGCTGACGATCACGTCGAACGTCGTCTACGGCAAGGCGACCGGCAACACGCCGGACGGGCGGCGGCACGGCGAGCCGTTCGCGCCGGGCGCGAACCCGATGCACGGGCGCGACAGCCACGGGATTCACGCGTCAGCCGCCTCGGTGGCCAAGATCCCGTACCGCGACGCCGCGGACGGCATCTCGCTCACCTCGTCGCTCGTGCCGACCGGCCTCGGCCGGACCGCCGAAGAGCGCACTAACAACCTGACGGGCATCATGGACGCCTTTTTCGGGAGCACCGGGTACCACATGAACATCAACGTGTTGAACCGCGACACGCTGGTGGATGCGATGGAGCACCCGGAGAAGTACCCGAGCCTCACGATTCGCGTCTCGGGCTACGCTGTCAACTTCGTGCGGCTCACGCGTGAGCAGCAAATGGACGTGATCAGCCGCACGTTCCACGGAGCGTAATCGTGTCCGCGACGCCGACGCTCGAAGCGAAGAGCCCGTTCGAACTGCGTGTCGATCTCGGAAAGGACGTGCCGGAGACCGACGTGCGTTCGGCACTCGCCAGCGGTGACGTCGGCTTTGTCCATTCCTTCACGACCGGCTCGGCCGTCGATGGGCCCGGCGTGCGCGTCGTCGCGTGGACCGCGGGGTGCATGTGGCGCTGCCGCTACTGCCACAACCCCGACACCTGGACGATGACCAACGGCTTGCCGGTGACAATTGCCAGGGCGACCGAAGTGCTGCGCCAGTACCGGCACGGCCTCAAAGTCATGGCCGGCGGCTTCACGCTGAGCGGGGGCGAGCCGCTCATGCAGCCTCGCTTTGCCGCGAAGCTGATGGCGGCCGCGAAGGGGATGGGGATCCACACGACCATCGAGACGAACGGTTACTACAGCGACAAACTCAGCGACGCCGAGCTCGACACAATTGACCTGGTCATGCTCGGGATCAAGACGTGGGATCCCGAGCGCCACAAGGCGCTGACCGGGATGGACATCGCGCCGACGCTCGAGTTCGCGCGCCGCCTCGCCGCGCGCAAGCGGCCGATGTGGGTGCGATTCGTTCTGGTGCCCGGGCTCACCGACGATCCCGAGGATGTGAAGCAGATCGCCCGCTTCGCCGCGGGCCTGGGCAACGTCGAGCGCGTCGACGTCCTCCCGTTCCACCAGATGGGCCGCTTCAAGTGGGAGAAGCTGGGTTTGAACTACACTCTCGCCACGTGCGAACCCCCCTCCACCGAATTGCACGAACGCACCGTCGCGATCTTTCGAAGCGAGGGCTTGACCGCGCACTGATCATGGCCACGCTGCTTCGGATGGCTGCCGCCCTGGCGCTCGCGGCGTCCGTCGCCCGGCCCGCCTCCGCTCAAGTCCCGACGCCCGCACCGCAACCGCAGACACGCACGTGGGTCGCTGAAGTCATCGCCAGCGCGCGGCCTGATCTCCCGGCCACGATGAAGCTGGCCAACCGCGACATCGTCGTCCTGCGCGCGTCGGTGCTGGGCCGCAGCTCGGCGGACCGCGCGAGCGCCGCCGCCCGGCTCCTGCGCGAGATCGCGCTCGCGGGCGGACCCGCGCGCGCGACGATGACGCCTGTCGACGAAGCGATGGCGTTCAGCGTGGACGGCCGCAGCGTTCTCGCCGTCGTGCCCGCCGACGTCGACACGCTGGCCGGCGAGACGATGGAGACCAAGTCGGCAGCGGCGCTCGCCCGCATGCAGCAGGCGCTCGACGAGATGAGGGAGCTCGAGACCCCGCACGCGCTCCTGTGGGGTGCCGTGAAGGCCGCGGGCGCGACGGTCATCTTCGCGGGGCTGCTGTGGCTCCTCGGACGGCTCGACCGCGCCGCCGGCCGGCGGCTCGCAGCGGCGGCCAGGCGCCATCGCGCGGCCACGCCTGCGGTCGCTGCCGCGTTGTTGCACCAGGCGCGGCTGGTCCGTTACGCCAAGCGCGCGATCGATCTCGCCACGCTCGTGCTGGGGCTCCTCTTCGCCTACCTGTGGCTGTTGTACGTGCTGCGGCGGTTTCCGTACTCGCGGCCCTGGAGCGACGCGCTGCGCGGGTTCCTGCTCGATCGGCTCGCGTGGCTCGGGCTCGGCATCGCCGACGCGATTCCCGATCTCGTCACCGTGGCGCTGATCGTGATGGTGACGCGCGTGCTCGCGCGCCTGGTCCAGGTGTTTTTTGTCGCCGTCGAGGAAGGGCGCATCACCCTCAGCTGGCTCTACCCGGAGACGGCGGCGCCGACGCGAAAGATCGCCACCGGCGCGCTGTGGTTGTTCGCGCTCGTCATCGCCTATCCCTATCTGCCGGGCAGCGGGACGGACGCGTTCAAGGGCGTCAGCGTGTTCCTCGGCCTGATCGTCTCGCTCGGTTCCACGGGCATCGTGAACCAGCTCATGAGCGGACTGACGATCACCTACTCGCGGGCCGTGCGCGCGGGCGACTACGTGCGCGTCGGCGAGCTCGAAGGCACGGTGGCGCACCTGGGCACGCTGTCGATGAAGATCGACACGCCGTGGAGCGAGCAGGTCACGATTCCCAACTCGGTCCTGATCTCGCGCGAAATCACGAACTACTCGCGCAGCACGTCGGAGACGACCGTGTTCGCCACGACGACCGTGTCGATCGGCTACGACGCGCCGTGGCGGCAAGTGCAGTCGCTGCTGGTGCTCGCGGCCGAACGGACCCCGGGCGTGCGGCGCGATCCGGCGCCGATCGCGATGCAGGTCGGCCTCGATGATTTTTACGTCAAGTACGTGCTCGCGGTCGGTCTCGAGGATCCGCGCGCGCGCGTGCCGACGCTCGCCGCGCTGTACGCCAACATCCAGGACGCCTTCAACGAGGCCGGCGTCCAGATCATGTCGCCGCACTACCTGGGCGATCCGCAGGCCAAGAAGGTCGTGCCGAAGGATCGCTGGTCGCCGCCCGGGCTATAGCGCGTACAGCGACGCGGCGCGCCGCTCGAGCCCGCGATCGCGCGCGAGGAAGTCCAGGTGCAGTGACGTCCAGTCCGCGAGCATCACGGCTTCGCTGCCCGTGCCGTTGTAGGTCTTGAGGTAGCCGCGGCAGCTCTCGCAGTAGTCGATCCGCAGTCCGCCTTCGCCGGCGATCTCCAGCACCACCACCGGGCGAGCGTCGCTGCCTTCACAAAACGGACACTGCGTGCGCTGGAAACGCCAGCGCGTGCGGCAGCACCCGCAACTGAGCAGACGCTCGCGTCCTGGATCGTTGCCGATCAGCTGCGCCATCGCCGGCGCCGCGCCGCATGTCGGACACGCATTCCGGAACCAACGCTCCTCATCGCGCCAGCTTCCAAACGCGTGCACGACGGACGACAAATAGCGCGCGAGAATCATCGATCCGAGGAAGCGCTGCCAGCCGGGTTCGTCGCGGCGATTTGCGAGGGGCGTCTTCGACAGCTCGGCGAGCAGAGGCTCGAGCGTGCGTTCGACGGGCGCGAGGTCGATCGCGGCCGCCGTGCTCTCGAGGAGCGGGACGCCTGCGTGAAAGTCGGGAGCGTAGGCCGCCCAGTCCGGGAGGCCGGCGGCGGGCGTCGCGATCGCGGCGAGCGCCGCATCGAGGCGGGCATGCAGATCCGCGACCGGCTCGAGATACGGATGCTTCGCCAGCCAGTCGGCGAGCGTCATCAGATCGCGGCGCGCGAGGCCGGGTGTTCCCTGGGCAGCACCGGCATGAGTCGAGCCGCCAGGCCGAACAGGAAGATCGCCGCGGCGAACAACCCGATCGACAGGCCCCATTCGATGAACGTGGGCGAGTACGTCTCGGGTGAGATCTGCGGCATCGATCCCTTCAGGTGCATCGCGAAGAGCACGACGTTCACGCGGTTGAAGATCACGCCGAGCGTCGTCAGGAGCGCGCCCATGAACAAGAGGCGCGGCTGCCGCCGTCCGTCAGCCCGAGCGAGCAGCGCCAGCGGTACCGCGCCGCCGAGGACGAGCTCGGCCGCGAAGAGCGCGCCCGTGCGGCCCGAGAACGCGCCCGCCAGCTGACCGCGCACGCCCATATCGCCGAGCCGGAACGCGAAGTACACGAGCAGCGACCAGAACGTGATCTGTCCGACGGAGGCGAGCTGCGCGATGCGCAGCTCGCGCTTCCAGGCGCGCGCGATCCACATCTCGATCAGGATGATCAGCCCGGTGCCGGCTGCGATCGCCGAGAGGAAGAACGAGATGGGCAGCACCGGCGACCACCACTGCGGCGCGAGCGCGCCCCGCATGAGGAGGAACAGCGAGCCGAGCGAGCTCTGGTGCATCGTCGACAGCGTCACGGCGGCGATGGCCAGCATGATGGGCTCCGCGTGGCCGCCTTTGGGCCGGAACATCCACGCCAGCGCGGAGAAGATCGCCAGCGTGAGCGCCGCGTACAGCACGTTGCGCGACAGAACGTAGACGAACAGCGCGACGGCCGCCGCGACGTAGGCGCCCGACCACCGCCGCCAGATCGCCATCGCGTTCGCGTAGCCGAAGTGCTCGAACGGCACGGGCAGGAACTCGATCAGCAGGATCGTGACGTACAGCCCGACGCACCACGACACTTCGAACATCGCCGATTGCGGCGGCGCCTGGATCGCGAGCTGATAGGCGTGCAGCGGCAAGCCGAGATCGGCGAGCAGCGTGACCATGACGAACGAGTAGCTCAGCAAGCCCATCAGCACCGCCGATCGGCCCATCGAGTACAAGTCTTTTCGCTGGAAGACGTAGATCAAGCCGGCCGTGGCGAACGCGCCCGCGGCAATCGCGATCCACACGAGATCGAACACGATCCACAGTCCCCACGCGTAGGTGTCTGAGAGCTGCGTGCTGTGGCCGAGGCCGAGCACGAACCGCAGCACGAAGGAGAGCGCGCCAAACGCCACCAGCGCGAGCATCGCCGCGTTGAACGGCGTCCAGAGCGGGGCGCGCAGCGGCTCGAACTCGTGGTGCTCGGCCGCCACGCCGGCCGCGCGGCGCTTCAGGAACGCGTAGATCCCGCCGAGCACGGCGCCGACGGTCATCACGGCCGGCGGTACGGCGTGGAGGGCGCCCTCGGTGTACGCCGGATACGCCTCGGTGCCGACGTCAGGAAAGCCGAGCTTGTCGAACGGCACCGCCGAGAGGTACAGCACGGTCGTGCCGCCCGCTTCGTGCTCGCCGTAGATGTGATCCACGTAGCGCCCGGGGCGCGCCGCCATGCGCCGGTGCGCCTCCTCGAGCATCTCGTCGCGGTCGCCGTAGCGCAGCGCGTCGGCCGGACACGCCTTCACGCATGCCGGCACCTGGATCTTGGCCAGATAGTCCTCGGACTCCTGCGGCGTCAGCGGCTGCTCGTTGCGCGCCGCGGGCGCCGCCTGGTCGCAGCGATCCGCGCAGTGCGTGCACTTGTGGATCTTCGGCGAGCGCGTGTCCCAGTCCGCCGATGGCACGCCCCACGGACACGCCCACATGCAGTACCGGCACCCGATGCACTGGTCCTCGCTGTAGACGACCGGTCCGTCGGGCTTGCGCTCGAGCGCCGTCGTCGGACACGACGAGACGCACGCGGGCTCGAGGCAGTGCAGGCAGCGCCACATTGAGTTGACGAGGCGCAGACCGCCCGGCGCCTGCTCGTCCGGGATCTCGTCGAACTTGATCAGCGTGAGCGTCTTCGCGCTGAGCACCGCGGGATTCTGAAATCCGAGATCCGGCTCGAGCGTGGTCTCTTCGCCGGGCCGATCGTTCCACTGCTTGCACGCGACCTGGCAGGCGCGGCAGCCGATGCAGTTCGTGATGTCGACGAGCGTGGTTCTCGTCTTGATCGCTGTCGCAGCAGGCTCAGGAGTCATGGCGTTCTCCCGCGGGGACCCGGGCGTGTGACGACGGACGCGCGCGCCTTGACGACGTTGACGAGGCAGGCCTTCGTTTCCTGGGTCCCCGCGCCGGGATCGGACGCGTCGATCGTGAGGTGGTTGACGCTCGGGCCGGTCGACAGCCCCTGGAAGCCCCAGTTGTACGGCATCCAGACGACCGTGACCTCGCGGTCGCCGATTTTCAGCGCCTTCATGCGGTGCGTGACGAGCGCTTTGACCTCGAGCTCACCCCGCGCCGACGAGACGCGCACCCAGTCTCCCGATTTCACATCGAGCTTCTCGGCGAGGGCGTGCGGCAGCTCGAGCGTCGGTTCGGGCACAAGCTCGTTGAGCCAGGGAATGTTTCGCGTCGTGGAGCCCGCGCACCAGTGCTCGGCGACGGTGGACGTCATCAGCACGTAGGGGAACTTGTCGGCGGTGCCGATCGGCTGATGCGAGGCGACGCGCGGATACTTGAGCATCGGGTTGCTCTTCACGCGCGGGTGCAGGACGTTTTCCACCGGACTCTCGACGGGTTCGTACATCTCCGGCAGCGGGCCGTCCTTCGGCACGTAGGCCACGTCGCGCGGATACCCCGGATTCCTTTCGTCCGGGTCCGCGTAGACGGCCGCAAACAGGCGGCCGACGCCCTCCGCGCCCAGGTGAAACGCGCGCTGGCCGTTCGGTGTGTCTGGCCCGTCGGTCGGGACGGGCACATCCGGGACGTCGTATCCGGTCCAGCGCTTCGCCTGCTCGTCCCACCAGACGATCGGCTTCGCGTCCGGATACGGCTTGCCGTGCCGATCGCACGAGGCACGGTTGTAGAGGATCCGCATGTTGTTGGGCCAGGTCCACCCGAATCCCGGATAGAGGCCGAGGCCGCCTGGATCCGTGCGCGAATCACGTCGCTTCGAAAGGTTCTCGCCGCCGGCGAAGACGCCCGCGTAGATCCAGGCGCCAGACGAGGTGGAGCCGTCGGCGCGAAGATCGCTGACCTTGCGGATGAGATCGCCCGCCTTGAGCCCGGTCTCCGGGTTGTCGCGCAGGGCGTACCCATTGATCTCGCGCAGGACGTCCTCGGCCGTGGTGTAGGTCCAGAAGGCCTTGCGAATGATCTCGTCCCTCGGCTCCTTCGAGTCCTTCACCAGATCGCGCACCGCGCGGAAAATCTTGTCGACGATCTCGCCGTCAGGCTTCGCCTGGCCCGGCGCCTTCACGGCGGCGTGGCGCCATTGCACCATGCCGCCCGAGTTGCTGATGGTGCCGTTCTTCTCCATGAAGAACGCCGCGGGCAGCAGGATCACCTCGGTCGCGATGGACTTCGGGTCGACGCCGGGCCGGCGCCAGAACGCCGCGGTCTCGGTCTCCCAGATTTCCTGGACGACGAGCGTCTCGAGCTTCGCCATCGCGTCGAACATCAACTTGAGGTTGGGCAGCGTGACAGCGGGATTCTGGCCGACGATCCACAGGAGCTTGAGCTTGCCGGCGAGGGCATCCTCGAACATCGGCAGCGTGCCGTAGTCCTTGGCCGCGTCCCGCTTGGGCAGCCACCCATAGGCGTAGTCGTTCTCTTTCGTCGCGGCCTCGCCGAAGAACGCCTTCAGTGTGTTGACGAGGTAGCGGCTGTCGGCGATCCCGTTCTTGCGCACGTAGTCGTAAATGGTCGGCTCGGCGTTCGACGCCGAGTTGAGATAGCCCGGCATGTAGTTGTAGAGCACGGCCATGTCGCACGCGCCCTGCACGTTCGGCTCGCCGCGCAGGGCGTTGACGCCGCCGCCGGGCTTGCCGATGTTGCCGAGCAGCAGCTGCAGGATCGTGAACGAGCGGATCCCCTGCACGCCGGTCGTGTGCTGCGTCATCCCGAGCGCGTACAGGATCGATCCCGGCCGGTTCTTCGCCATCGTCTCCGCGATCTGCCGGATCTGATCGGCGGGGATGCCGGTGATCCGCTCGCCCATCTCGAGCGTGTAGCGGGAGACGAACGTCTTCAGGCGGGAGAAGACGCAGTGCGGGTCGTCGAGCGTCCGGGCGACACGCGGCTTGCCCTTTGCGTCGAGCTGGTAGCCCCAGCTCTTCGTGTCGTACTTGTGGTGCTCCGCGTCGTAGCCGCTGAAGACGCCGTCCTTGAAATCGAACGCCTCGTCGCCGAGGAAGAGCGCGTTGGTGTGCGTGAGGACGTAGTCCTCGTCGTACAGCTTGTTCACGATGATGTGGTTGATCATCGTGTTCTGGAACGCGGCGTCGGTGCCGGGCCGGATGCGCGCGTAGACGTCGGCGGCCGACGAGGTCCGGGTGTATCGCGGATCGACGTGGATGATCTTCGCGCCGTTTTCCTGGGCCTTCCGTATCCACTTGAAGGCCATCGGGTGGTTCTCGGCGACGTTGCTGCCTTCCACGAGGATCGTCTTGCAGTTCTGCAAGTCGACCCAGTGGTTGGTCATCGCTCCTCTGCCGAACGAGGCCCCCAGACCGGGGACCGTGGGGCTATGTCAAAGTCGGGCCTGGTGCTCGACGTACGACAGGCCGAGCAGCCGGGCCGCCTTCTGGAAGAGGTAGCACTCCTCGTTCGTGTTCTGCGCGCCGCCCATGAAGCCGATCGCATCGGTCCGATTGACCGGGACGTCCTTGTCGCCGACCTTTTCGGTGGCAATCCAGCTCGCATCGCGCGTCTGGCGAATTTTCTGCGCGACGCGCGCGATCGCGTCGTCCCAGGTGAGGTCCTGCCAGTGGTCGCTGCCCGGGGCGCGGTAGCGGGGCGTCGTGAGCCTCCGCGGGGAGGTATGCGTCGCGAACATCGAGATGCCTTTGACGCACAGCGATCCGCGATTCACGATGTGGTCGTAGTCGCCCTCCATCGCCACGAGCGTGCCGTCGCGCACCGACGCGATCATGCCGCAGCCGCACGAACAGAAATTACAGGAGGTGGTGAGCTCGCGGACGTTCGCCAGCTTCAGCTCGCGCGCGGCCGCGCGCACTGCCGCGACATCCATGACGCCGCCGAGCGCCAGGCCCACGCCGCCCCCGAATGCCGACTTCAGCCACGCCCTGCGGCTGACGGGTGTCGAGCCATCCATGTTGTCCTGCCTTGGCCCGGATGGTAGCAAACCGCCGAGCTGATCGGTATTGCCCTTCTTCGCGCTCCGGGGGATTTCGCCATCGGCGCGCCGACGTGATGAGTGGCGACCGAATTGGTCGCACGTCTCCGACATCTCGGAGTCCGGAGGGGCAGCGTACTCCAACGGGCGCGATGAGCCGCAAATTTTCGTGGCGTCGGCGGGACGGTCTTTGTGTATCATTCCCATGCCTCAGCGAGTAAGCGTTCGTGCAGGTCCTTCGCGTTGGAGGGGTCGTCGTGCCACGGCGTGTGCTCTTCGCAGTGTTCAGCCTGCTCGCGATCGCGATCGCCGGTCGCGTCATCAACACCGTACCTCTCTCCGCGTCGACGGAGGCACAGGCGCAGTCGCCACCCGCGCCCGCGAAGCCGGCGATCGCGATGCCTCCACAGGCCGCGGCCGCTGCGCCGCAAGTCGGCTACGCGGGCAGTGACAAGTGCCTCGTCTGTCACTCCGACAAGGGCGACACGCTGAAAGGCACGCCGCACGGGCAGGCGAAGAACCCGCGGTCGCCGGAAGCGACGCACGGCTGCGAGAGCTGCCACGGCCCCGGACAGGCGCACATCGACGATGATGCGAAGGGGCACATTCGAAAGTTCGGGAAGATCAAGCCTGAAGAGATCAACGAGACGTGCCTCTCGTGTCACAACCGCGGCACGCACGCCGGCTGGGAGGGGAGCGCGCACGAGCGGCGCGATTTGTCGTGCACGACGTGCCACAGCGTCCACAGCCCGAAGTCCACCGAGAATCAGCTGAACAAGCCGACTGAAACGGCGGTGTGTGCCACCTGTCATCGTCTGCAGGTCACGAAGACGGAGCGCGCGGTCGCCCACATGCCGGTGCGCGAAGGCAAGATGTCGTGCTCGTCGTGCCACAACCCGCACGGCTCAATCAGCAACGTCAAGCAATTGAAGACGGGCAACTCCGTCAACGAGCTGTGCACGACGTGCCACGCGGAGATGCGCGGCCCGATGTTGTGGGAGCACGCGCCCGTGCGCGAGAACTGCACGACCTGCCACGACCCGCACGGCTCCTCGAACGATCGCATGCTGGTCGTGCGGATGCCGATGCTCTGTCAGCGGTGTCACGTCGCGTCCAGTCATCCATCATCGGTCTATGACAACAACGCGATCACCGTGAAGAAGAGCAACCGCATGTTCGGGCGATCGTGTGTGAACTGTCACTCGAACATCCACGGCTCGAATCATCCGTCGGGCCAGTTCTTCATCCGGTAGGGGGAGATGACAATGCGCCGTCTCCTGATTGTGTCCCTGGGTAGCTGGCTCGCCGTGGCGGTGGCCACCGCCGCCACCGCGCAAACGATGACCGCGGCCGCGCCGCAGACGCCGCCTCCTGCTCCGGCTGCCACGCAGCCTGCGCCGGCGACGCCGCCCGAGGAGCTGCCGGGTTTGTTCGAGCAGACCTGGCACCAGTTCCAGCTCGGCGGTCGGTTCACCGGTGTTGATGGCGATCCGGCGCGCTTTCAGCGGTATCAGGATTTGCGCGACGGCGTGCTCTTCACCGACTTCCGGTTTGCTCGTGAGGATTCCGGGGGCGCGTCGTTGTTCCGCGCCGCGGCTGACAACGTCGGGTATCGCGACCAGCGCTACGTCGCGCAGTACGAAAAGACTGGCCGCTTCAAGCTGTCGGGCTTCTACGACGGCATCCCGCAGTTCTACAGCGTCGACACCCAGACGCCGTACACGACCCGGCTGAGCCCGCTGCTTCTCGACGACTCGGCCCAACTCAAGGCGCAGAACGGCGGGGGCCAGGCGACCTACGTGCCGATCGCCACGCAGTTCGATCTGCGCGAGCGCCGCGACATCGGCAACGTCGATTTTCGCGCGACGCCCACGCCGCAGCTCGACATCACCGCGGCGTTCACCACGACGCGACACGTCGGCGAGCTGCCCTGGGGCGCGAGCTTCGGCTTCAGCAACGATGTCGAGGTTGCGTTGCCCTACGACTCGCGGACCAACGACTTCACGGCCGGCGCCGAGTGGACCAACACCCGCGAGATGCTGCGCGTCTCGTACGACGGGTCGTGGTTCAACAACCCGGACAACCCGCTGGTGTGGGACAGCCCGTTGCGCCTGACCGACGCGTCCAGCGCGCCAGGCCGCGGTCAGATGTCGCTGTGGCCGACGAACTCGGCGCAGACCGTCAGCATCGCCGGCTTCGCCAAGTTTGCGCACCGCACCCAACTGACGGGGCTCATCTCGTTCGGCTCGCAGAGCCAGGACCAGCCGCTGCTGCCGTTCACGATCAACTCGGCGCTCACGCAAATCCCGCTGCCGCGAACGAGCGCGCAGGCCAGCGCCCAGATCTTCTCGACGAACCTCAATCTGGTGTCGCGCCCCAAACCCGAGTGGCAGCTCAGCGCCCACGTCCGGCACTACGGCTACGACAACCAGACACCGGCCACGACCATCACGCAGTACGTGTCCTACGACAGTTCGATCGCCACGTCGTCGACGGGCGGCCCGGAGCTCTTCGCGCACAGCCGGACGACGTTCGACGCGGACGCGATCTACAGCGGCCTGGGGCCGGTAGCGCTCACGGTGGGCTACACCAACAACCACAACGGCTACGACTTCCGCATCTTCGACAGTGCGAATGAAAATGTGCTGCGCCTGGCGGCTGATGCGACCGGTTCGTCGAACGTGACGTTCCGCGTGCAGTACGAGTACGGCAGCCGCACCGGGTCCGGCCTGGACGAGAGCCTGCTCACCGAGATCCACGAGCAGCCCGACATGCGCCACTACGATCTTGCCGACCGTACACGAAGCAAGTTCGCCGGCCAGGTGGACTTCGTGCCGAGCGATCTGTGGACGTTCAGCGTGTCGGGCGGCGTCGGCAAGGACAACTACCCGAACACCACATTTGGTCTGCAGGAGTCGACGTTCCGAACCTTCTCGCTGGGCGCCGACTTCCAGAAACCGGATGGGCTCGGCGCGGGCGGCACGTACAACTTCGAGCGCTACTCGGGCCTGCAGCGATCCCGGTCCGCGTCGTCGGACCCGGCGCAGTTCAACGACCCGAACCGCGACTGGACGGCGGATTCCAAGGAAACCGTCAACTACTTCTCGATCTACGTGACCCCGCCAAGATTCGGGCCGAAGACCGAGGCGCGGTTGAGCTACGACTTCAGTTACGCCGAAGGCAACTATCTCTACACGATCGTGCCGGGTGGACCGTTGACGCCGCCGCAGCAGCTGCCCAAGGTTTACAACAAGCTGCAGCAGCTGCACATCGACGTCAGGCACCGGCTTACGCCCAGGATGGCGCTGGCGTTCAGCTATTTGTACGAACCGTTCCGGGTCTACGATTTCGCCTTCGATCCGTCGGTCGTCAACGGGATCGCCCAACCGAGCTCGCTGGTGCTGGGCTACGTCTATCGTCCATACACCGCGAACTCGGCTACCATCAGCCTGCGGTACTTCTTCTAACTTCACTCAAGGAGACGCTCATGCGTTCGTTGTTCGTCACGCTCGTCGCCGCCGCCCTGGCTACCTCGGTCGCCTCCGCGCAGGCGCCGGATCCCGCCAAGGTTGCCGCAGGCGTCAAGGTCTATGCGGCGCAGAAGTGCTCGACGTGTCACGCCATCAAAGGCGTCGGCAACAAGACGCACCCGCTCGACGGCATCGGCGCGAAGCTCGCTGAAGCCGACATGAAGAAGTGGTTCACGAACACCGCCGAGATGGAAGCAAAGCTTCCGAAGAAGCCCGCGATGTCGATGGCCGGCTTCATGAAGACGAAGAAGCTCTCGGACGCCGACGTCGACGCGCTGACGGCCTATATGATGAGCCTGAAGTAGCACCGGCGCAGGCGGCCGTATGGCTGAGGCTCGGCTCGCTCGCAATCCCACATCCATCGCCGGCGCGGTGATCACGACGATCGCCGCGCTGGCGTTCTTGCTTTTCGTCGCGCTCGAATCGTTCGATCTGCTCAACAGCCCCTACGCCGGTCTGCTCGGCTACGTGCTCATTCCGGCGGCGTTTCTCCTCGGTCTCGCGCTCATTCCGTTCGGGATGTGGCGCGAGGGCCGGCGGCGCAAGCTCGGGCGCGCCGCCTGGAACTGGCCGGCGATCGATCTCGGCCACCCGGCGACGCTGAGGACGATCGCCGCCGTCGGCGTGCTCACGCTCGTCAACCTGGGTGTCGTCGCCGTCGCCAGCGTCGGCGTCGTGCACTACACCGAATCCAACAAGTTTTGCGGCGCGGTCTGCCACACGCCGATGACGCCGCAGTTCACTGCGCACGGGTTTTCGCCGCACTCGCACGTCGAATGCGTCAGCTGCCACGTCGGACCCGGCGCCAAGGGGCTCGTCTCCGCCAAGCTCAACGGCACGCGGCAACTCTACGAGTTCGTGCTGGGCAGCTACAGCCGCCCAATCCCGGAGCCGCTCGGCCGGATCCCCGGCGCTGCCGACACGTGCATGCACTGCCACACGCCGGGTCGTCCCAGTGAAGACATCATCAAGACCAAGCTCGCCTACGCCGACGACGAGCAAAGCACCGAGTCGGCGAGCACGCTGACGATGCATCTGGGCGCGATTCACTGGCACGCGCGTCCGGACGTCGTCGTCGAATACGTCGCGAGCGATGCGGCGCGGCAGACGATTCCGTACGTCAAGGTGACGGACGCGCAGGGCAAGGCGTCGGAGTTCTTCGCCGAAGGCGTCACCGCGCGGCCGGCCGGCGAGCTCCACCGGATGGATTGCATCGATTGTCACAACCGACCGGCGCATACGTTCTCAGTCTCGGCCGACAAGGCCGCGGACGCGCTGATCGCGAGCGGCGCCGTCAAACGCGACGTGCCGTTTCTCAAGAAGGAGCTGGTGGCGGCGCTTTCAGCCGAGTACGCCAGCCACGAGGCCGCGGATACCGGCATCGCGAACCATCTTCGCCAGGCGTGGAAGTCCGCCGACGCCCGCCTCGCGCCCGAGATCGATCGCGCCGTCACCGCGGCCCAGCAGCTCTACCGCCACAACGTTTTTCCCGACATGAAGGTGACGTGGGGCACGTATCTCAGCCAGCTCGGCCACATGGACGCGCCCGGCTGCACGCGCTGCCACGACGACTCGCACAAGTCCACCGCCGGCGCGGTGATCAAGAACGACTGCGAGTCGTGCCACAAGATGCAGTAGCGTGTTGAGGCCCGCCGGCGCTCAGCGCCGGTGGCGCCGCTTGCCCCGCCTCTTGTTGCTCGCGAGCACCGCCAATCCTTTGTATTTCTCAATGCGCTTCAGCAGACAAGCGATCTCCTGGTTCGCGTACCGATCGTGGTCGTCCTTGACGTCGGTGCGTTTTCCAAAGAGCGCGTCGGCCTCGTCGAGGAGGAGCACGGCGCCTGCTCGCTCCGCGGCGCGAAACACCTTGCCCAGGTTCTTCTCAGTCTCCCCGATGTATTTGCTGACGACGTCACTCAGATCGACGTGGAACAGGCTGCGCTCGAGCTCCGCCGCGAGCGCGCCGAAGGCGGCAACGCGGCTCCGGGGCTCTGGTTCGATCCAGTTCTCCGGATAGAGGAAGACCTTCCGGTTCGCTTCCCAGACCCGATAGCGCTTGAGCCATTGCCAGGACGTGTGGGTCATAGTCCGCTCCCTTTGCGCGTGCGCTGCGCAATCCAGTCGGCGATGCGCGTGAGGACCGACGGCGCCATCGTTTCTTCCGCCCAGTTGGCTTCGCGCCCGATGCCGATGTCGGCGGTCTGGAACAGCATGTTCACGTCCGGCACGAGGACCACCTCGTTTGCCCGCCGGTCCGCGGTGACCAGCGCGGCCCGAGCCGCCGGCAGATTCAGGGACGCAGGCACGGAGAGGTCTTTCTCGCCGTAGAGCGCGAGCACGGGGCACGTCAGTGTCTTCAGGCCCTCAGCGGGATCGTCGAGCAGCTGACGCGTGAGGCGGCCGTCGGCGGCTTGCGTGGCGGCCTGCGCCGGCAATGTGCCGTTGGCCTCGGTCGTCAGACGGCTGGCTTCGACCTGGTTGTCCGCGGCTGGAACGGCGGGCGCGCCGAGCATCACCACGAACGCCAGTTCTCGATGACGTGCAGCGAGGCCCGGGACGAGCAAGCCGCCTTCGCCGTGGCTGATCACGCCGATGTTGCGTTGATCGATCTCCCGACGCGTCTTGAGGAAGGCAAGCGCGGCGTCCGCATCACCGGCCGCATCATCCCGCTGTCCGGACCGTTTTCCGCCCGACTTGCCGATGCCCCGGCCATCCACGCGCAGCACGGCGACGCCGTGACGCGTCAGATAGTCCGCGAGCACGAGAAAGGGCCGGTGATTGAGCAGCGACTCGTCGCGATCGAACGCGCCGGACCTGGCGATGAGCAGCACCGCGGGAAACGGCCCCTTGCCCTCTGGTACGGTCAGCGTGCCGGCGAGCGTGATGCCCGCCGAGGAATTGTCGTACGTGACGGCCAGCTCTGAATACGGGAGCGGCGTCACGGGCTCCTGGCGTCCGGCATCGATCGGCTGCGCGTTCAGGGTGTAGACGTACGAGTGGATGAGCTGTCCCAGGGCGTTGCCGCTGCCGTGGTGCAGGAGGATGACACCGGCGTGCGTGCGTGGCTCGAACCAGAGCGCCGCGTCGTACCCGGGATCGATGTCACCGACGGGCAGGATGAAGTAGTAGTGCGCGAGCCGGTTGCTCGTCCACGTCTCGCCTTCGAATCCGACGCCAAAACCTTCGCTCGGATTCGGGACGGCGACCGAGTTCACCACCCAGCTTCTCCGGTAGTTCTCTTCGATGTCGCGAGCGGCCAGCACGCTGTCGGGACCCGCCAGCAAGGCCAGACGCGCCAACCGCGCCAGGTCCTCGAGTGTCGTCACCAGCACGGGCGAGACCATTCCGGGCCCGGCATCCAGGAGCGTCGAGTGCGTCATCCCGAGCGGACGCAGGATGCGCGCGATCACGTAGGCCGCGTAGGTCTGGCGTGCCGCTCGGCTGAGCGCTAATGCCAGCAGCGCGTCGTTGATGCGGGACGCTTCAGCGTGCGTGCCGGGCTCGAAGCTGTACGTCGCGCGCGGCAAGGCTGCGATCAGTCGTGTTTCCCACGATCCAGCTGATACGCCCGCGTCAGCGGGAACATCGCCGTCGTCAAGACGCAGGCCCGCCGTCTGCGTGGCCAGTTGCATCAGCGACACGGACGACGCGTGAGGATAAGGACTCCGCACCGACGCGATCTCGGGCACGTACGTCGTCACCTGGTCGGACAGGCGCACGAGGCCGTCATGCATCAGCTGGAGCAGCATGACGGAGGTCAGCGCACCGGTCCCGACGTGGTACGGCGTGTCGGCGGTCGCCGCGGATTGACGGTCCGCACCGGTAAAGCCGTAGCTTCCCGACCACGCCAGGCCATCGCGCGTCACGACGCCGAGCGCGTAGCTGATGTCGGCCGGATTCTTCACCGCCGCGGCGGCCGTCCGGTCGAAATCGCGAATCACTTGCGCCAGGCCGGCGGGAAGGTCGGTGGCGGGATTCGGCGCGTTCTGCCGCGCGGGCGCTGCGGCCCCGACTGTTGCAACAACGGACACACCAATCACAAGAGATCGAATGGACATGATTGTTTCGCAGGGGAGTAAGCCATGTTACGCCAGGTCGTGAAGTCGGACTCTGATAGGCTGGCTCGCGACCGCATGGGCAAAGTCCGGCTCGTCATCTTCGATGTGGGCGGCACGATCATCGAAGACCACGGCGAAGTCATCGACTCGTTTCGCGAAGCGCTCGTCGCCAGCGGTCTGACGGCCACCGAGGCGGAGCTGCGCGAGCTGAAGGGGTCGTCGAAGCGCGACGTCATCGAGAAATTCGTCGAGCGCCAGTACGGCGCGGGCGCGCCAGACAACGGCGAACGCACTCGTCGTGCCTATGACGACTTCAAACGCACGCTCGAGAACAAGTTTTCGAATGGCGGCGCGAAACCGATCAAGGGAGCCCACGAGACGTTCGCGTGGCTGAAGGCGCAGCAAATCCTCTGCGCCACGACGACGGGATTTTATCGAGCCGTGACCGAAGCCATTTTCGACGCTGCGGGTTGGCAGGGCACCTTCGCGGCCAACATTTGCAGCGACGACGTGCCGGAGGGCCGTCCGGCGCCGTACATGATCTTCCGCGCGATGGAAGCCGCGCGCATCGGCGACGTGCGAACCGTGCTGAACGTCGGCGACACGCCGCTCGACCTCCAGGCCGGCGCCAGAGCCGGCGTCCTCGGCGTCATCGGCGTCCTGTCCGGGATCCACGACGCAGCCCGGCTGCGCCGTGAATCCCCGGATCATCTGATTGCCAGCGTGGCGGACTTACCCTCGTTGATTAGCGCGCACTATTTCTGAGCGGCCAGCCGCCGGTCGTCACTGCTTGATGACGATGAACCACGCGGCGACGATTGGTCCCTGCGGACCGCGCCCGCGTCCAGGCGTCGGCGGCGGCGCGCCTGCGGCCGGCGCGGGCGCCGGACCTCGCTCGGGCTGGAACAGATACGCGTTGTGCGTCGTCGGATCGACGCAAATCGTCTTCGCGCCGGCGAACGTCGCGACCGTGGCCACGACGCTGTATTTGTCGGCCGAATCCTGATGCGCCACGGTGACGTTGCCCTCGCCCCCGTTCGGAATGTAGATCAGCTTCTTCGCGGCATCCCATCCCAGGGCGTCCACGCGCGTGCCGTTCGCGATCGTCGCGACAACCTTGCCCGTGCTCGCGTCCACGACGACGGACGTCTTGTTGCATCCGGAGAAGATGCGATTCGTCGCTTTGTCGTACGCGATGCCGGTCGGCCCCTCGCAGGGCGCGAGCGGCCAGGACGCCGTCGCCTTCCAGGTCTTCGTGTCGATGACCTGGATCGTGTTCTTCCCCTCGTTGTTCACGAAGATGTGTCCCTTGCCGTCAGCGGCGGCGCCTTCCGGCGCGGTGTCTTCGAGCTCGACGGTCGCCACGACGTCACCGGTGGCCGGATTGAGCGCCGTCAGCGTCCCGATGGGATTCGTGTGATTCGTCAGAATGATCTTGTCGTCCGGCTCGTCGAACATGATGCCGTCGAGCCCGCGTCCGTCGAGCACCTTGAGCTGCTTGATCACCGCCAGCGTCTTCAGGTCGAACATCGTCACGGTGCCGTCGGTGCCGTTGGTCGTGAAGCCGTGTCCGGCTTTGACCGCGATGCCGGCGCCGTGCACGCCGGGCGTGTCCGGAATGTCGCCGAGCACCTTGCCGGTGGCGCCCTCGACGACCATCACGTGCGTCGCGCGCGAGACGAACACGCGACCGGTGGAGGAGTCGACGGACACGTAGTCCGTGCCGCCGTCACCCTTGATATCGAACTTCTGGACGTTGAACGTCTGCATGCCGGCCATCGGCGCGGCGATCGCGGCTGCAGCCAACAGTGCGATGAATGTGGAACGTTTCATGAGGCCTCCAACGCGCCATCGTAGTCCGGCCGGCCGCGCCTGCGGCGCCCTTCAGCGTTCCTTCAGGTAAAAACGGTTGGAACCAACCGGTCGTTGTTCCGTAGATACCGGTGGAGAACCCCATGACCCTTCGCAAGACGCTCGGAGTCTGTCTCGCCATCCTGTTTGCGGCGTCAACGCTCTCTGCCTTTCAAGCCAAGCCGGCCGACCTGAGCGGCACCTGGACGGGCACGCTGACCCCGGCCGGCGGCCAGGGAGGCTCTGCCCACATCGTTTTGAAGCAGAACGGGACAGAGCTCACCGGGACCTGCGGACCCACGCCGGAGCAGCAGACCGCGATTGCCAACGGCAAAGTCACAACGGCCAAGGGCGTCACCAGCGTGACCTTCGAGGCCTCGCCGGGGCCCGGCGGCGTCATGAAGTTCGACCTGAAAGTCGTCGACGGGCGCCTGAAGGGCAACGTGGCCCTCGAACGGAACGGCCAGAAGCAGGAAGGCACGCTCGACGTCGGCCGCGCGAAGTAGTCTGTCCGAGTTGCGCACTCGAAGTGCGATGAGCGCACGAGCGGTAGCGAGTGCGCCTCGCGAACGGCCCTCCTTCGCTTGGCGCTCGCTTCGCTCGCAGCTTCGGAGGGTCCACCGTCGAACGAATACTGGCGACGGCGGAAGCAGTCAAGCGGGCCGGGACGACGGCCAGCGGACAGCAGCGCACGAGCGCAAGCGAGTGCGCCTCGCGAACGGAGCGAGGCGACGAAGCGCCGAGCGAGTGAGCGAGTAAGGGGTCCGGGGACGACCACCTTCGCCGAAGGCTTCGGTGGTCCGCCGTAGCCTTGGCGAAGGCGGAAGTCCCCGAGCCTACGCGGCTAGGAGAAATAATTGGCGAGTCGACCGTGTCGAGCAAGCCAGGCACTCCTTCCCGTTGCCAACTGCCTCTACGCTTGGTGCTCGCCTGTGCTCTGGTGGCGTCGGTCTGGATGGCAGCGACTCCCTGGGCCCAACAACAGCCGACATTCCGAGATCGCACGAGAATTGGCCACTTCCTTCCTGATCTGTCCCGCGAAGACTTCAGGGTACTCGACGAAGGCCACGAACGACCGGTCGAGGTCTTCGAGAACACGACTGAATCCATTGCAGCGGTCGTGATGCGAGACGATAGCGACAGCCTGCGCGCGGCGACGACCACTAAGAACGGTGCGATTCAACGCTTTGTCGAAGCCCTCATGCCTGGGGACCTTGTACGACTGGGAGCGTTTGCCGACACCGTGCGATTCAGTTCGCGTTGGACCGGCGACCACGCGGAACTGTTCACGCAGCTCATGGCCCTTCCGCAGCGCGGTGGAAACACTGCGCTCAGCGATGCCGTTCGGGCAGGCCTCGCTGCACTCGAAGGTCAGCAGGGTCGTCCAGTTCTGCTCCTGCTCTCAGACGGCGCGGCACCAGGAGTGTCAGCGCTAGCCGCGCTGGTCCCTGAACGCGTGACAGTCTATTTTGTTGGGATTTGGCAGAACAATTCCGCGACCACAAACCGCTACCTGCGAGAGGCCTTTCAATTTGCTTTGGACAGCGGCGGCGGCTACTACCTTCTAAGACCCACCGACGACATGTCAAAGATCTTCCGGGAGATCTCAGATGAGCTGCACCATCGCTACCTGCTCGGGTTCTCGCCGGCGATCTTAGACGGCAAGAAGCACAGCATCCAGGTTCGTACGACTAGAACAGACATGAATGTTCGTTCGAGATCGAGCTACATTGCGGTCGATCGCTAGAAGAGCGAGGGTCCGCAGTGCCCACACTTGGCCGCGCTAGGAGACTAGGAGGTCCTACAACCGTTTGAGTAGCGCCAAGTCGCCGGCGATGAGGCTCTCTTTCTTCGCTCGCGTCCAGCGTTTCAATTGCCGCTCCCGCTGTACGGCGGCTTGGAGTGTTGGACAGCGTTCTGAATAGACGAGCTGAGCAGGAAGGCGCGCCGCCGCATACGCTGACGCTCTGCCTTCGGCGTGGCGCCGAAGACGAGCGTCGAGATCGGTGGTGGAACCTATGTAGAGACCGCCGTCTGCGCAGCGCAGGATGTACACGAACACCAGACGACGATGGCATCGTCGCGGTGATTTGAACAAGCCCTTCGACTCGCTCCCTCGATCGTGCGTCGCTCGCTCAGGGCATTCGACTCGCCCCGGGTGACGGGGCCTGCCATGAGCGAGCCCCGACCGTCAGGTCGGGGCGAGTCGAATGGAGGCGGCGGGAGTCGAACCCGCGTCCGAAAGGCCTGTCGCCGCAGAACTCTACATGCGTAGCCGTCCTTATATTTTCGCGTTGGGCATCAAAGAACGGCGAAAGCGCCCGACGCTAGTCCGATTGAGTCTCGCTCCGTCTGTGCCGGACGCAGGACGGAGCCAGCCGACTAAATGGCGTTCGTCCCCGACCCGTCGGCTGATCGGGGCGAACGTCACAGCCTAGTTAGGCTGCGAGCGCAAGCTGCGTGTTCGCAGTTACGTGGTTTGTCCACCGGTTTAACGAGCGAGATGAACAAGCTCGGCATGCATCCCGCGGTCCCTTGCCCCCGTCGAAGCCAAGTCGCCCCCACAGGTCGGTCGTACGGTGCCGCTCCATTCTATCAAGCCGGCCGGCGTCGACACCTCCGGCCCGGACACCATAGACTGACCGTCTCGCGAACGCTGACTGTCGATTCGAGCTCCCCTCGTTCGACATAGGAGTAGTCGGGGATCCTCACATGGTTGCTGTGTTCGGTTTGGTACACGCGGGCCGTTCTGTCCGCAGGCATCGCCATCGGCTCCAGCGCGCGGCGCTCGGACTCGCGGCCGGCCTGGTCACGATTTCGTTCGCCGCGTGCGGCGGATCGGCGCCCGCGGGCGCGCCCGGGG